>NZ_BCBI01000015.1:0-110557 GCF_001320565.1 Pseudomonas sp. NBRC 111132 | reverse complement strand
ACAAATGGCTGAACGTACGCATCAGCGTACGCGCCAATCACGATGGCACGGGCCCTGAAATCGCCAGCTTCGACAGCATGGAACCGATGGTGCCGTTCATGCTCAATGGCACCTACAATCCCGGCCAGCTAGTGATCGTACGGGAGATCCTCAACGGCACCGACAACTATGACACGGCGGTGTTTTCGGGGGTTGCCACCGATTACAGCGTGGTGGTCGATGGCAACGCGGTGATCGTCACCGACCTGGTGGCCGGGCGCGATGGTGTCGACCACCTGACCGGTATCGAGCGGCTGCAGTTCTCTGACCGCTCGCAGGCCTCCGGCGTGGGTACCGCCGTGAACGCCGGCCCGACGGGGCACCTGGTGATTCTTGACGATGCTACCGGGGTGCGTGACGACACACCGGTCACTGGCCAACTGCTGCGGGTAACACCGTTGGCGGTGCATGATGCCGACAACGTGAGCGCGGCTAACCTGACCGGCGCAGTCAACGGCCCTGTGGCGTATTACTGGCAAGTCGAGAACCTGCCAGGCTCGGGGGTGTATGAAGACATCACCTTTGTTGCCGCTGGCGAAGTTTCGCGGGCCATTGGCACGACCTACCGGGTCACGGACGATGTGGCGGGCCTGAGCATCCGTGTACGTGCGGTGTACCAGGACGCCAAGGGCACACTGGAAATCGTCGATTCGTCGCCCAACAGCGCGCCAAGCGCCGGGCCAGCCGTGACCGGGCTGCTGGTGCAGAACCAGACGCTCACCGCCAACCCGGCGACCATCGTCGATGCCGATGGCCTGAGCAACCCACAGTTCACCTTCCAGTGGCAGGCCAACCGGGGTGTGGGCTGGGTCAACATTGCCGGTGCCATCAGCAGCACCTTTGTCCTGACCCAGGCGCAAGTGGGGCAGAACATGCGGGTGGTGGTCAGCTACGTGGATGACTTCGGCGTGCACGAAAGTGTCGCCTCCGACATCCTCGACCCGGTGGCCAACGTCAACGATGCACCGACCGGTGCCGTGCTGATCAGCGACACCACGCCAGACCAGGGCCAGACACTTACCGCGCTCACGGGCGGTATCGCCGACCTCGATGGTTTAGGTGCCTTCAGCTTCCAGTGGCAGCAAGGCACGGGCGGCACCTTCGCCAACATTGCCGGCGCCACTGCGGCCACCTTTACGCCGGGCTTCGCCCAGGGAAACCAGCAGTTGCGGGTGATCGTGCGTTACACCGATGGCTTTGGCACCCTGGAGTCGCTGACCTCGGCGGCCACCGCAGCAGTGACCGTGCCGCCAGGCGTGGTGCTGACAGGTACCAACGCTGCCAACACCCTGACCGGTGGTGCGGGCAACGACGTGATTTCGGGCCTGGGCGGCAATGACATCCTCAATGGCCTGGCCGGTGCCGACCAGCTGTTCGGGGGTGTCGGCAATGACACCCTCAACGGGGGGGACGACGCAGACCTGCTCAACGGTGAAGATGGCAACGACATCCTCAACGGCGGGCTGGGTGCGGATGTGATGAACGGCGGTGCCGGTAACGATACCTTCGTGGTCGATAACGTCGGTGACACGGTAACCGAAGCACTGAACGGTGGTACCGACCTGGTTCAGACCAGCCTGGCCAGCTACACCTTGGGCGCCAACGTCGAAAACCTGACCTACACCGGCAGCAGTGCCTTCACCGGTACCGGGAACGCGCTGGCAAACACCATCACCGGTGGCGCCGGCAACGACCTGCTCAACGGCGGTGCGGGTGCCGACCGCCTGGTGGGTGGCGTGGGCAACGACACCTATGTGGTGGATAATGCCGGCGACGTCGTGGTCGAAGCCACTGGGGCAGGGACTGACCTGGTGCGTACCACGTTGGCCAGCTACACCATGGCCGCCAACGTCGAGAACCTCACCTACACCGGGGTGGGTAACTTCAGCGGCACTGGTAACGGCCTGGCCAACATCATCAACGGCGCGGCGGGCAATGACACGCTCGCCGGCGACGGTGGCAACGACATCCTCAACGGCAACGCTGGCAATGACACCCTCAACGGCGACGCCGGCAACGATCAGCTGTTCGGCGGCCTGGGTGCCGACCGCCTGAACGGTGGTGGTGGCGATGACAGCCTCGATGGTGGCGATGGCAACGACACGCTGCTGGGGGATGCGGGCAACGACACGTTGCTGGGTGGTGCTGGCGATGACAGCCTGGACGGTGGCAACGGCAACGACTCGTTGCAGGGCGGCGATGGCAACGACACGCTGTTCGGTGATGTCGGCACCGACACCTTGATCGGGGGGGCCGGTAACGACTTCCTCAACGGTGCGGGCGGTAACGATACGGTGGTGGGTGGTGCCGGCAACGACACCATGATGGCAACCGACGGCAACGACGTGTTCCAGTTCGCGGCCGGCTTCGGCAACGACCTGATCATCAACTTCGATGCCATTGCGGCGGGTGGCCAGGATCGGCTGGACATCACCGCCCTCAACATCACCGCGGCTACCTTTGCCGCCAGCGTTACCATCGCCGATGTGGGTGCCGATACGCTGGTCAGCATCGGCGCTGCCGACTCCATCCGCCTGGTGGGGGTGGCGGATGCGACCACGGTGACTGCTGCGGACTTCATCCTGGCGGGTTGAGGGCCTGAAGGCAAAGCTGTTGGTGTCAAATGCCGGGGGCCGCACAGCGGCCCCCGGCTCATTGCCCCACCAGTTCTCCCAGCAACCGCTGCTTGTACCCCTGCAACACCTGGCTATCGCGCTGGCGCGGGTGCGGCAGGTCGATACGCAGGTCCTCGCGAATGCGCCCTGGGTGTGCATCCATGACGATCACCCGGTCGCCCAGGTACAACGCTTCTTCGATGTCGTGGGTCACCATGATCACCGTGCAGCGCTCCTGTACCCAAATGCGCTGCAACTCCTGTTGCAAGCGCACTCGGGTCAGTGCATCCAGGGCGCCAAGCGGTTCGTCCAGCAACAGCACCTTGGGTTTGTTCACCAAGGCACGGGCAATCGCCGCGCGTTGGGCCATGCCGCCGGACAACTGGTGCGGGTAGGCCTGCTCGTAACCACTCAGGCCCACCAGGTCGATGTGCTCGGCCACCAGGCGGTTCTTCTCCAGCGCCGGTAGCGCATGGTTTTTCAAGGCCAGGGCAATGTTTTGCTGCAGGGTCATCCAAGGGAACAGGCGGTGGTCCTGGAACACGATGCCGCGCTCCAGGCCTGGCCCGCGCACGGGTTGCTGGTCCAGCAGGATCTGCCCCTGGTAGTCCTGATCGAGCCCGACAATCAGCCGCAGCAGGGTGGATTTGCCACAGCCACTGGCGCCGAGGATGCTGACGAATTCGCCAGGGCGAATGGCCAGGTCGATGCCTTCGAGCACCGGTACCGGCTTGCCTTTGAGCGGGTACGCTTTGTTCAGGCCGCGAATGGTCAGCGCGCCAGTGCTGGCGGTGGTGGGTAAAGCGTGGGCGATGGCGTTCATGGTTGGGCCTTTCAATGGTTGGTGCGCCAGCGCAGCAGGCGGCGGGTGAGCAGGGTGCACAGCCAGGACATCAGGTAGCCACTCAGGCCGATGCACAGCACGCAGACCACGATGATCTCCATGCGTGCGGTGGCTTCGGCATTCATCATCAGGCTGCCAAGGCCGGCGCCAGCGGACAGGAACAGTTCGCTGCCCACCGAAGTTACCCAGGCGAAGGCCAAGGCCTGCAGTACCCCGGCGGCAATGCCAGGCAGAGCCGCCGGCAGCAGGATCAACCACAGTTGCTGCCAACGGCTGAGCATCAGTACCTGCGCGGCTTCTCGGTGCTGGGCAGTGACCTGGCGCAGGCTTTCGAAGGTGTTCAGCACCATGGGGTACAACGCCGCCAGGCTGACGATCAACAGCTTGGCGCCTTCTCCATTACCGAGCCACAAGGCAATCAGCGGGATCCAGCCCAGCATCGGTACCTGGCGCAGGGCATGGAACAGCGGCGCGATCAGGCGGTTGGCCGGTGCGGACAGGGCCATCAGTGCCCCCAGGCCGACACCGCCGACAATGCCGATGGCCAGGCCGCTGCAGGTGCGCAGCAGGCTCGCCCACAGGTTGACCAGCAATTCACCGCTGCCCAGCAGCTCGGTCAGTGCCGTGCCCACTTGGGCCAGTGGCACGAAGGCATAGGCACCGGCCGCCCCCTGGCGCGAGGCATATTCCCATGCACCGAGCAGCAACAGCGGTAACACCAGGCCACGTATGTTCTGCAGTTTCATCTCATCCTCCTCAGCGGTTTTGCCAGGCAGAAAGGCGCCGTTCCACACGGCGCAAGGTGAAATCCAGGGCAAAGCCGATCAGCCCGGTCAGTACCACGCCGACCATCACCACATCGATGCGTAGCATCTGCCGGCCCATCTCGATCATCTGCCCCAGGCCGCTGTCGGCCGCCAGCAGTTCGCAGGCCACCAGCACCACCCAGGCGCGGGTCAGGGCCACGCGAATACCGGTGACGATGGCCGGCACAGCAGCGGGCAGGGCAATCCGACCTACCAGCGTGGGCCAGCGCAAGCGGTACACCGCTGCCACTTCGAAATGACTGCGCGGGATCGCGCGGATGCCTTCGCAGGTGGCCAGTGCCACAGGGAAGAACGCAGTCTTGGCGACGATGACCACCTTGAAGGTTTCGTCGACGCCGAACAGCAGCACGAACATCGGGATCAGCGCGATGCTGGGCACCTGGCGCAAGGTATGGAACAGTGGGGCGCAGTAGGCCTCCACGGTTTTCGACAGGGCCAGCGCCGCGCCAAAGGCAAGGCCTGCCAGGGCACCACCGGTAAAGCCCAGGGCCAGCCGCGACAGGCTGCCGGCCAGGTGTTCCTGAAGCTCGCCGGTGGCCAGCAGGTCGGTGAGGCTGTGCCATACCTCCAGTGGCGGGATCAGCAGGTTGGCCGGAAACAGCCCGGCGTTGGCCACCGCCGCCCAGAGGGTGAGCAGGGCCAGGGGTGAGATGAACCAGGAAAGGGACGAGAGCACGCGCATGGCTGGCCTTGGATAAACAGAGGATACCGGGGTATCGCAAGAGCTGTGCCAGGCGGAGAAAGCCCCGGATTGCGAGGCTGAAGGTCGAGTGTGGTGCTTGAGCAGCAGCGATATGCTGCTTGAGCAGCAGTCATTCAGCAGTATCGGTGCTGGCTTCTTCGCGGGCTTGCCGGCGAAGAAGCCAGCGCGGTATCAGATCAGAAATCGTAACTCACACTGGTGTAGTAGAACGCCCCCTGCGCCCCCTCCGGACTGGTGATGGAGTATTTCGGTACGCCATACAGCTGTGCGCCCTTGAGCTTGTCCGGGTGGCTGTCGAACAGGTTGATCGCACCCGCCGACAAGGTCAGGCCCAGGTCGAAACGGTATGACACGTCAAGGTCGGTCACCCACTGCGGGCTGAAGGTCTGGTCCAGCGTCGGGTTGGCAGCGTTGCGGTTCTTCCACTCGCCATAGCGGCGCTGGGCCACGGTGACGCTCCAGCCGTCATACAGCCAGTTGGCGCTGAGGGTCAGCTTGTCCTTGGGCGTACCGTCCTCGATCAGGCCCTGGGTGTTGCGGCCGATGATCTGGTTGCCGGGGATGCCGCCCACGTCGTCCAGGCCGGTGATGCGGGTATTGTTGCGCGCGTAGCCGCCGTTTAAGTCCAACCGGCCCCAGCCGGTCAGGTCCAGTTGGTAGTGGCCGGCCAGCTCGAAGCCATCGGTGCGGGTGTCGGCGATGTTGCTGTAGAACGCCGCGCTCTGGATGTTTGCGTAGGGCGTACCGGCGAAGATCGGGCCGACCACCGACGCCGGCAACTGGTCGGACAAGGTGATGCGGTTGTCGATGTCGATGCGGTAGGCATCGAGTGTGACCGACGCGTTTGGCAGTGGCCGCCAGACCAGGCCCACGGAGAAGTTGGTCGACTCTTCCGGCTTCAGCGCCTTGCCGCCAAGCAAGGCGGCCTCGGGGCTGTCGGCGCGCAGGGTGCGTTGCTGCACCTCGACCCAGTTGCCGCTGCCCGGCGGTTGTTCCACCACCTGCACGCTGAACGACGACAGCCCGCTTTGCACCAGTGAAGGCGCGCGGTAGCCGGTGCTGGCGCTGGCCCGCGCGGCAATCTGCGGGGTGAAGTCGTAGCGCAGCGACAACTTGCCGTTGGTGGTGTCGCCAAAGTCCGAATAGTGCTCGCTGCGCACCGCCACACCGGCCTGGAATTTCTCGGTGACCTGGGCTTCGACATCGAAGTAGGCGCCGATCACCCGGCGGTCCAGCGACACCGCATCGACCTGGGTGATGCCCGAGTAGTAGCCGGGGATACGCCGGCCGGTGACAGGGTCGATCGTGTTGAACAATGGCCCATTGGACCAGCCGGCGGCGTCGCCCTCGCTGAGGTCGTAGTTTTCCTGGCGCCAGGCCAGCCCGCCGGACACGGTCAGCGGCTTGAACAGCCAGGCGTTGGCGAAGTCGCGGGTCCAGTCCAGGGTCAGGTTGGTCTGGTCGGCTTCGCGGCGGCCGGTGTAGATGGTCGACGGGCTGGCGGTGCCCCAGCTGGGGTTGATGGCGTCGTGGTCGGTGGAGTCGACGCGGTTGTCGCCGTAGTTCAGCGCCAGGTCGAAGTTGCCCAGGGTTTCGTTTTCAAAACGCAGGCCGCCGGTGACGGCAAAGTCTTCCAGGCCGTAGCGGGTGACTGGCAGGCGGCCGTCCGGGTAGCGCGCCAGGGCTACGCTGCCGTAGTTGTTGCGCAACGTGGTCGGCGGGTCGAAGAAGTTCTCGGCGTCGGTGTTCTTGTGCGCATAGGTGGCGAAGCCATAGGCACTCAAGCCTTCGCTCAAACCCATTTCAGCGTTGGCGGTAAAGTTGTACTGGTCCGAGACATTGCCCGAGCCCCAGCGCCAGTTGCGGTAGCGGTTGTTCTGCTCGCGCGGGGTGTCGATGCTGGTGGAGCCTGGGTAGAACAGGCGGTTGTCGTCGCGGGTGTCGCTGGCCGGGTCCTGGCTGCCCGCGTCGAATGCCAGGGTCAGGAAACCGTCGTTGGGCAGGGCAAAGCCCTTCCAGCCGCTGAGTTTGCGCTGCAGACCGTCGCCTTTCTTGTAGCCACCGAAGCGGTAGCCGGCGTTGCCGCCTTCGTCGCGCTCCTTGAGCACGATGTTGATCACCCCGGCGATGGCGTCCGAACCGTATTGCGCAGCGGCGCCGTCGCGCAGGATTTCCACCCGTTCGATGGCCGACAGCGGGATCAGGCTGAGGTCCACTGCTGCCGCACCACGGGCGTTGACCAGGCCCTGGCGGGTGACGTTGGCGCTGGTATGGCGGCGCTTGCCGTTGACCAGTACCAGTACCTGGTCCGAGGCCAGGCCGCGCAGCGAGGCGCCTTGGGCAATGGAACCAGCAAAGGCGCCTTGGGGCGACTGCGGGAAACTGAACGAGGGTGACAGCGCGGTAAGCGCTGCGGACAGGTCGCTGGCGCCGGTTTCCTGAAGTTTTTCACCGCTCAGCACATCGACTGGCGCGGCGCTTTGCAGGGCGGTGACGTCGCTGCGATGGGTGCCGACCACGACCACGGTGTCGAGGCGGTCGTTGGGTTCGGCGGCGAATGCGGGCATGGCGAGGCCGGCGATGGCCAGGGCGATGGCGCTGGCCAGGGGGGTGTGGTGGGGCATGGGTAATCCTTCTATACGGCGTGATGCCTTGGGGCTGCTGCGCAGCCCATCGCGACGCGAGGCCGCTCCTACAGAGGGAGCGCGGGCTCCTTGTGGCAGCAGCCCAATGGTTTTCAATCAGAAGCGGCTGGTAACGCTGAGCCCGACGGTGCGCGGGTCGCCGTAGGTGATCACGTACTGCCCGGCAGTGCCGTTGGGCCGGCCATGCACCTGGTAGCGGCGGTCGGTGAGGTTGTTGACGAAGCCCGTCACGCTCAGCTTGTCGTCATGGCTGAACCAGCTCAGCCGCGCGTTGGCCAGGGTGTAGTGGGGCTGGCTGAGGGTTTCGTCGGCGCTGCTCTGGCGGTCGGCCAGGAAATACTCTTTGTCGCGGAAACTCACGTCGCCACCGGCCACCAGCTTGCCGCCGACCTCCAGCGGGATGGTGTAGTCGGCACCCAGCGACACCACGTTGCGTGGCGAGCGCACGAAGCTGTTGCCGCTGTAGTCGCCGGTTACCGCGCCGGTGGTGGGGTTGGTGTTCTTGAAATCGGTGTACTCGGTGTCCAGGAACGACACCGCCGCGCGCAGGTGCAGGCGCTCGGTCGGCTGGCCCTCGACCTCCAGCTCCGCGCCCTTGACCTTGCCTTTGGCGCCGTTGGTCAGTGCGGTGGTGAGTACGCCGCTGTTCACTGTCAGCAGGTTCACCTGGATGTCGGAGTAGTCGTAGTAGAAGAGGTTGGCGTTGACGGTCAGGCGACGGTCGAACCACTCCGACTTCAGCCCCAGTTCGTAGGCATCCAGTTCTTCCGGGTCGACCGTGGTCAACTGCGCCAGGCTGGTCGACAGCCCGGTGTTGAAGCCACCCGAACGGAAGCCGTGGGCGTAGCGGAAGAACACCCGCAGGTTGTCGTTGATGCGGTACTCGGGGGTCAGGTCGTAGGTCCAGGCTTCCCAGGTCTTGTCTTCCTGACGGTTGCCGTTGGTGCCTACGCCGCCCAGTGGAATCAGCGGGCCGTTGGCCGTGGCGCGGGTCAACTGCACCAGGTCCAGGTCGATGTCCTTTTTCTCCTGGGTCCAGCGCAGGCCGCCGGTCACGCTGAAGTCATCGGTGAAGTCATAGGTCAAGTTGCCGAACAGCGCGTAGCTGTCGGTGCGGTGATCGTAGCCCAGGTCGCGGAACGCGGTAGTGCCCACCTGGTTCGAGCCGGTACCGTTGGGCGTGGGGCCGGGGGTGACGATGCGCTGGGCAGAACTGTCCAGGTCTTCATGGAAGTAGTGGGCGCCCACCAACCAGTGCAGTGGGCGGTCTTCCGGCGAGGCCAGGCGCAGCTCCTGCGACCACTGGCGGTAGCTGTTGTCGGTGATGGCCGCGCCGTTGACCTCGTAGGGGGTGTAGTCGGCATCGCTGGTGGAGCGGTTGCGGATGTAGTCGTAGGCGCTGATCGAGGTCAGCGTGTAGTCGCCCAGGTACCAGTTGAAGGTCAGCGAGGCGCCGTCGTGGTCCAGGCGGTAGTCTTCGTTGACGTTCAGCGAAATGTCGCGACCCTGCGGGCGTTCGTAACCGACGTTGTAGTAGCGGCCCACCGGCAGCGAACCATTGCTGCCGTCGCCTTTGAACTGGCGGCTGTGCAGCTTGAGCAGGGCGTCCAGGTCGGGGTTGAGCTGGGCCAGGAACTGCAGGCGGATGGCCTTTTTGTTCACGTCGCCATAAGTGTTGCCGTCGAAGTCGTTGTTCTGGAAACCGTCGCGTTCTTCGGAATACAGCGCTACTCGCCCGGCCAGTTTTTCATCCACCAGCGCACCACCAATGGCACCGGTGACGATGCGCTCGTTCTTGCTGCCAAAGCCGACCGTGCCATAGCCATCGGTGTCGAACGTCGGCTTTTTCGAGATCACGTTCACTGCACCGGCAGTGGTGTTCTTGCCATACAGGGTGCCTTGCGGCCCACGCAGGATCTCGATGCGTTCCAGGTCGAACAACGGCCCGCCACCGGCGATGGGGGCGTTGAGGTACACGTCATCGGCGTAGATGCCCACTGGGTAGACCGTTGCCGCACCGGTGTCGCCGGTGCCCAGGCCACGGATGTACCAGCGCGGGCGGCCGTCGCCGTCGGGGTTCTTGGCCGAGGCGTTGGGCACGAAGGTGGTGATGTCGCCCATCGAGCGCACACCGTCGGCAGTGATGCTGGTGCCTTTGATGGCCGATACGGCGACCGGGACTTCCTGCAAGGTCTGTTCGCGATGCTGGGCGGTGACGGTGACAGTTTCCAGGGCTGGTTCGTTTTTATTGTTTTCGTCGGCGGCGATAGCCTGGCTGCCGGTGCCGGCCAACAGCAGCGCGAGGCTGATCTGGCGGGCCAGTGGATGACGTTGGTGCATGGTGAATCTCCCCGTATGTAAAGCGTTGTTGGGGAGAGCTAGAGCAGGGACTGTGCCATGTTGTTAAGTTATTGATGTATAAAGATTTTATTTGAATTATTGGGCTGTGTTGCAGATTGGGCAGCAGTGGGGTGCTGGGCGAGTGCTGCTGGGGCAGCAGTGGTGGGGCTCAGATTGTCGGGGCCGCTTAGCGGCCCCAAAATCTCAAACTGCCAACCGCGACGTCGAACCGATCACACTCTCCAGCACGCGAAAATCAATCCACTCCCGCACATCGAAGCGCCGGGGTATGAACCCCCACCTGAACAGAAACTCGGTAAAGTCCTGCAACGCCCCGATCGAGCGGCTGTCCAGCGTTGTGCGCAAGCGCCGATGCGCATCGTCGCCATAGGCCGCCGCCACCCAGTACTCGCTGGTGTTCAGCTCACGCGCCAGAAAGCGCCGGGTCTCCTCCGGGTTGGCCCAGGCCCATTGCTCGGTGCGCAGCACCGTGTCGACCAGCGTGCGGCTGGCATCGAAATGGTTCTCCAGCAAGTGCCGGTCCACGGTCAGTGTACGCGGGGTGCCGTTGTTGCTGCGGATCAGCGGGTCGGGGTGGCTGCCGGTATCCACCACCACGCGCAGCCCAAACTCATGGGCCAGGTGCACGGCATGCGCGCCCTTGAGGAAGATGGCGTCGATATCGCCCCGTAGCAGGCCGATCAGCTCGTTGTTGCGGCGGCTGAAGCGGCTGGTGTCAAGGCTCACTTCGGCGCCATACAGGTGCTGCTTGGCGTCGTCGCTGTAGGTGCCACCGTAGGGGTAGTCGACCAATTCGACATCGGTCACGGCCAGGCCTTCGAGCTTCAGGGCGTTTTCCAGCCCGCGCAGGGCCTGGGCACGGGTGAAATCGATCTGCACGTTGGCCCACTTGGGTATGCCGAAGCGACGGTTTTTCAGGTCGCGGATGCTGCGTACGCCGCTTTCTTCGGTGGTGAGGATCAGCTGCACCTCATCACTCCACGACAGCCCCAGCACGCGGGTATCGACGCCGCTGGCGTAGGCCCAGATCGCCGGGATGTTGCCGCCGTGGCGCACCGAGTTCTGCAGGTGGTGGTCGTAATGGGCCTCGCGTACCTCGCGTTCGCTGGATTCGCGCAGCGACTGGATGTTGGTGCCGAACGGCGCAAAGGCCTCAGCCAGGCGCCCCGACTGCACGGCAATGCCGAGGCCGGTGGGCACCGGGCTGTGGGTGTACCAGAGGGTTTCCAGGGGCTTGGTCATGGGGTAACGGGTTTCCTTTCCATGGAGGTGGGGGCCAGCAGCTGGTCCAGTGGTTGCTGGGCGATCCAGTCGCGCACCTCGAAGCGCGCCGGGATGAAGCGCCAGCGTTCGAGGAACTCGACAAAGTCCTGCAAGGCGGTAATGGCCTGATCGTCCAGGCGGGTGCTCAGGCGCAGGTGGGCGTCAATGCCGTAGGCCACTTGCACCCAGTACTCGCTGCTGTTGGTTTCCCGCGCCAGGTAGCGGCGGGTTTCATCCGGGTGCTGATGGGCCCAGCGCTCGGCGCGCAGCACCGAGCCAAGAAGCGTGTGCACCACCTGCGGGTGCTGCGCCAGCAGGTGGCTGTCCACCGCCAGGGTGCGCGGTGTGCCATTGTTGCTGCGGATCAGCGGGTCGGGGTGGCTGCCGGTGTCGATCACCGTGCGCAGGGCAAAGGCGTGGGCCAGTTGCACGGCGCTGGCACCTTTGAGGAAGATCGCGTCCACCTCGCCGCGCAGCAGGCCGGCCAGCTCCAGGTTACGGCCTTCGCTCTGGGTGCTGGATACCGGAGTGCCGGCCACGTTGCGCACTGGGCGGTCGCTGAAGGTGCCGTCGTAGCGGTAGTTGACCAACGCTACGCCGCCCACTTGCAGCCCTTCGAGTTTCAAGGCGTTTTCCAGGCCGCGCAGGGCCTGGGCACGGGTGAAGTCGATTTGCGCCGCAGCCCAGTCGGGCAGGCCGAAGCGCCTGCCCTTGAGGTCTTTGACGGTGTGGATGCCGCTGTCTGGTCGGGTCAGGATCAACTGCGCCTCATCGGCCCACGACAGGCCGATCACGCGGGTATCGCGGCCCTGGGCGCGGGCCCAGATGGCCGGGATGCTGCCGCCATGACGTACCGAGTTCAGCAGGCTGTGGTCAAAGTGCGATTCACGCACGGCCTGCTGCTCGGCTTCGCGCAGCGACTGCACCTGGGTGCCAAGGCTGGCCAGGTCCTCCTGCAGCCAGCCTTGCTGCACGGCAATGCCAAGGCCGGTGGGCACCGGACAACGGGTGTACCACAAGGTATCGAGGGGTTGGCTCATGTTCGGGCTCCGGTCGGGGTCAGGCGCTGGCCTGCAAAAGGGTAGGGGTGGCCTGTTGCACCAGCGGCAGCACTTCCTGGCCGATGCGCAGGGCTTCTTCCAGGTGCGGGTTGGCGGCGAGGATGAAGGTGCTGAAACCGGCATCGCGGTATTCGGCCAGGCGCTCGGCGATGTTCTGGTGGCTGCCCACCAGGCCCACGGTTGGGCCAGGCTTGGCCTTGGCGAAGCCGGCCCACAGGTTGCGTGCCAGGATTAGTTCGTCGAAACCCTGCAAGCCCTGGTGATACGCGGCCTGGCGCGCGCCGCCGACCGAGTCGGAGCCGGTGATGAAGTTTTTCGCCGTGCTGCTGGCCTTGCCTTCCAGGCGCTCGAACTGCTGGCGCAGCTCGCGCCAGGCCTGCTCTTCGGTTTCGCGGGCGAACAGGTCGACGCGCAGGCCGAAGCGCACCGTGCGACCCTGTTTGTCGGCCAGCTCGCGTACCCGTTCGATATGCGGCTTGAGCTTGTCGATCGGTTCAGCCCAGTTCAGGTACACGTCGGCATGGCGCGCGGCCACGTTCAACGCGGCATCGGAAAAGCCGGAGAAGTACACGCCTGGTTTGCGTTCGTGTTGCAGGCCTGGTGGCAGGCTGCCGTTTTCCAGGCGGTAGATGTCGCCATCGTAGGAGAACGAGTCTTGCGTCCACAGGCCTTGGATCACGTCGAGAAATTCGCCCGTGCGCTTGTAGCGCAGGTCGTGTTCGAGGAAGTCGCCATTGGCGCGTTGGCTGGCCGGGTTGCCGCCGGTGATGATGTTCCAGTCCAGCCGCCCTCCGCTGAGGTTTTGCAGAATGGCCGCCTGCTGGGCGGCATAGGCGGGCAGGGTCCAGGTGGCCTGAAAGGCGATCAAAAAGCGGATACGGCGGGTTTCGCGGGCCAGCGCGGCGGCGGCAATCCACGGCTCCGGGCCGGTGGGCAGCAGCGCCCCCTCGAAGCCGGCCAGCTCGGCGGCCTTGGCCACCTGGGCGATGTAGTCGATGTAGGTAAAGCCGTCGGCCTGGCCATCGGGCAGGCGACCGGGGGCGATGTTGCCGGGGCGGTGTACAGGGTTGCCACGGTTGTGGCGGTCGGTGGACAGCTGCGGGCCGTCGGTGCCCAAGGGCAGGCGCCAGAAGAATTCGGTGGTCATGGGGGCTCCTGAAGGGGGAGAGTGTACGGATGGAGAGGGTGGTGCAACGGCTGTGCCATGCGTGGCGCATGGCCTGTGGGGCGGGGGATTGAGGCGCTAGCGGGGAGAGGGGTGCTGCTGTGGCAGCAGTGCGCCAGCAATGGATGCTGGGGTAGCAGCACGAGTGCAAATCAACCTGTAGGAGCGGCCTTGTGTCGCGATTGGGCGCGCAGCGGCCCCAGATCTCCAGCTTTGCCGCGAAGATTGCCGGGGCCGCTTTGCGGCCCATCGCGACACAAGGCCGCTCCTACAGGGATAGCGTTAATGCGCAGCTTCGGTTGCAACCTCCCCGGCGCTGCGCAGATAGGCTTCGTACAGCGCTGCATAAGCACCGCTACGCCCGATCAGATCGGCATGCGCCCCTTGCTCCACCACCCGCCCATGCTTCACCACGGCAATCCGGTCGGCATCGCGGATGGTCGCCAGGCGATGGGCGATGATGATTGCGGTACGCCCTTGGCACAGTCGGCGCAGGGCGCGCTGGATACGCCGCTCGGTGTGCACGTCCACCGCCGAGGTGGCTTCGTCGAGCACCAGCACCGCCGGGTCGGCCAAGTACGCCCGCACCAGGCACACCAACTGCCGCTGGCCATGGCTCAGGTGCGCGCCCAGTGGGCCGACTTCGGTGTGGTAGCGCTGCGGCAGGCGTTCCAGCACTTCGTCGGCACCCAGCTCGCGGGCGGCGGCCACCAACTGCGCGTCGTCGGCGTCGGGCGCGGCCAGGCGCAGGTTGTCGAGGATGCTGCCACTGAACAGCACGTTGTCCTGCAACACCACGCCCACGTTGCGCCGCAGATCGTGCTGGGCCAGTGCGCGCAGGTCGATGCCATCGAGCCTGATGGCGCCTTGCTGCACTTCGTAGAAGCGCGTCAGCAGCTGCACCAGCGTGCTCTTGCCATGCCCGGAGGGGCCGACGATGGCCAGCACCTCACCGGCGCGGATATGCAGGTCGAGCCCATCGATCACAGGCCGGGGGCTGTTGGGTGCGTAAGCAAAACCGACGCTGTCGAAGTCCACCTGGCCGCGCGCACGGGCCAGCGCCTGCGGTACCCGTGGGTCGAGCACCTGCGGGCGGGTGTCGAGCAGCAGGAAGATGCGCTGGGCCGAGGCACTGCCGGTGGCATAGCGCTCGAACAGGTCCGACAGCTCCTGCAATGGCCCAAGGAACAGGAACACGTAGAACAGGCTTTCGGCCACCTGGCCCACACTCACCTTGCCCTCGGCCAGGCCATGGGCGCCGACCAGCAGCAGTACCGCCATGCCGGTGGTGCTCAGCAATGCGGTGAACGGGGCGAACCAGCCGGCGCGCAGGCTGCCGCGAATCAGCGCTTGGTTGAAGTCCTCCAGCAGGCGCCGGTAACGCGCCTGGTTGCGCTGCTCTTGCCCGCACTGCTGGATCAGCCGCACCCCGCTGACGCTTTCTACCAGGTGCGCGGTGAAGCGGCTGCGTTGTTCGGCCACCTTGGCCCAGTTGCGTTGCGACACGCGCTTGAAACGCCAGGTGGCCACGGCCAGCAGCGGCACTGTGGCGGCCAGGCTGTAGAAGAAACTGGGCTCGATGCGCCACAGCATCACCGCCGCCAGGCCGCAGCGCAGCAAGGCACCCAGCAGCTCCGGCGGACCTTGCACCAGCAGCGGCTCCAGCGCATCCACGTCACGGTCGGCGCGGGAAATGATGCGCCCGGCGCGGGTCTGGTCGAAATAGCTCACCGACAGCGCCTGCACATGGGCAAA
The DNA here is from genome assembly GCF_001320565.1 of Pseudomonas sp. NBRC 111132. Lineage (NCBI taxonomy): Bacteria > Pseudomonadati > Pseudomonadota > Gammaproteobacteria > Pseudomonadales > Pseudomonadaceae > Pseudomonas > Pseudomonas sp. NBRC 111132. The sequence continues at coordinate 95,279 of NZ_BCBI01000015.1, read as the reverse complement.
CACCTTCACCCGCAGCGCGTTCAGCACGCCGATGGCAGCGCGTCCGGCAACGAACTGCGACACCCCGGCCAGCAGAAAACGCCCCAGCCAGCTCGCCGCCAGCCCCAGGCCCAACCACAGCACCAGGCGCTCATCCAGCAGCCAGTGGTCGGCGCTGGGCACCAGGCCATTGTCCAGCAGTTCGCGCACGAACCACGGGCGCAGGAACACGGTGAACACCAGCAGCAGTTCGATGCCGATCACTGCCAGGATCTGCCCGCGAACAGGCCGTAGCAGCGGCAGCAGGCGGTGGAACATGCCACGGTCCAGCGCCTGCCGGGCCAGGCGTTGCTCGGTGTCGATATCGCTGGCAGGGGTGTGCTGCACATCAGTCATGGTCGATCCCCAGCAGGTCGCGGTAATGGGCGTTGTGCGTGCTCAGTTCGGCATGGCTACCGGAGGCACCGATGCGGCCGTTTTCCAGCATCAGCACGCGGTCGGCCAGCAGCAGGGTGGACAGGCGGCTGGTGATCAGCAGCAAGGTCGGGCCTTGGCCACTTGTGCTGTGCAGGCGGCGGATGTTGTGCAGTACCTGGCGTTCGCCCAGTGCATCCAAGGCGCTGGTGGCGTCGTCCAGGCAGAGGATATCGGGTGCCCCAAGCAGCGCGCGGGCCAGGCACAGGCGTTGGCGCTGGCCGCCGGACAGGGTCACGCCACGGTCGCCCAGCGGGGTGTCCAGGCCGTGTGGCAGGCGCTCCAGCACATCCTCGGCGGCGGCCAGGCGCAAGGCTTCACGCAACTGCGCGTCGCTGGCCTGCGGTGCGGCCATGCGCAAGTTGGCGGCCAGGCTGTCAGAGAACAGAAAGCTCTCCTGCGGCAGTACCTGCACGCGGTGGCGCAGGTCGGCCAGGTCAAGGTCGCGCAGGTCATGCCAACCGGTACTGTCACTACCGACCTGCACGCTACCGCTTTGCACATCGGCCAGGCGTGGCAGCAGGCTGGCCAGCAGGCTTTTGCCGGTGCCGGTGGCGCCGACCAGCGCCACCACTTCGCCGGGTCGCAGGGTCAGCGAGCAGTCGTGCAGGATGTGCCGGCCCGCTTCTGCAGCACTGACGTGTACCTGGTTGAGCTTCAGCCCCAACGGCCCGGCGGGCAGGGCGGCATGGCCGCCAATGATGGCCGGGCGCTCGTCCAGCAACTGCCAGATGCGTTCGGCGCTGGCGCGGGCATCGGCAAACGTCTGCATCACCCGGCCAATGCCTTCGATACGGAACACCAGCGTGGTCGCCACCAGCAGCGAGGTGACCAACTCGCCGATGCCCAGCGTGCCGGCTGCCACGCGCTGGGCACCATAGACCAGGATCCACACATGCCCCAGCGCCACCACCGCCTGCGGCAGCGGAATGCGCGAGCTGGCGTAGGCGAGGGCGGTGCGAGCATGGCCGGTGAACACCTCGACCTGGCTGGCAAAACGGGCGATGCGCTGCTTTTCCAGGCCGAAGGCCTTGATTACCCGCACCCCACCAATGCCTTCGGCCAGGTCCTGGCTGACCTGGTCGTAGGCGGCGCCCACGGCACGGTCGAGGGTGACCAGGCGGTCGGTCTGTACCACGAACAGCCACAGCCCGGCACCGGTCAGCAACAAGGGCACCAGGCCCAACAGCGGGTCGTACCAGCTCAACAGGCCAACGGCGGCGATCACCACCAGCGGCGTTTCGATGATCTGCCGCCAGAAGGTGATCAGCGCGTCGCGCACCTTGTCGGCATCGCGGGTGGTGCGGGTAACCAGTTCACCCATGCCGTGGCGCCAGTGGTAGCCCAGGTGCAGGTACTGCACCTGGCTGAGGATGCGCTCACGCAGGCGCGTGAGCAGGGCTTGGCTGAGTACCAGTGACAACACGGCGGCGGCGTATTGCAACAGGCCGCGCCCCAGGGCAATGGCCAGCAGCAGCCACAGCCAGTGCCAGGCTATGCTGGCGTCCAGGCTGCCATCGGCCAGGCGCTGTACGGCGCGGCCGCTGCTGACATCGTCGACCGCGTGGCCGATCAGCCACTGTTGCCAGGCCAAGCCGAGGTTGCCGGCAATGTACAAGGCTGTGACCAAGGCGAAGCGCCAAGGCATTTCGCGATAGATGGCCAAGGCCCGAAGAAGAGGGTGGTTCATGTAAATGCTCGATCAGAATGCGACGCCGCCCCTTGTAGGAGCGGCCTTGTGTCGCGATAGGGGCGCAAAGCGCCCCCCGCCCAAACCCCATTTCAGCGGCGTGTAGCGCCCTGGTTCTCCTTGGCATTGAGCACAGCCGTGTACTCCCCGGGATCCGCCCCGTTCAGGTAGTAGTTGCCGACGTTGTGCAGGCGCCAGCGGATCGGGTCGTGGGTGGTGTGCACCCGGGCATTGCGCCAGAAGCGGTCGAGGTTCCACTTGCTGAGCGAAGCGCTGGCCCCCAGCAGCGAGAACAGGTCGCTGGAAATTTTCAGCGACGCCGCATCGGAATGCGCACGGGCGGTAGCCACCGACAAGATCAGCTCATCCTGCAACGCCTTGTTCTGCGGATCGCGCTCGTGTTCGTCGAACACCCGCGCCGCTTCGCGCAGCACCGACTCGGCGCCGCGTAGCGCCACGGCATACTCGCCGACCTGGCGAATCACATGCGGCTCGTCACTGGCGCGCTCGACGCCGCTTTCCACCCAGGCGCGGGCATGTTCGCGCAGGTACTCGACCGCCGCCTGCAATGCGCCTGCGGCGATGCCGGTGTCGATGGCCGCGTGGAGGATCTGCGGGAAGGTCAGACCGGTGCGTTTCATCGGCCCGCTGCGGCGGGTCAGGTAGCGTTCGTCGAGCACGATATCGTCGAACTTCACCGTGCCGCTCACCGAGTTTTGCTGCCCGAAGGCCTGCCAGTCATCGACCAGGGTCAAGCCGGGGGTGTCGCGGTGCAGCAGCACACCGACGCCGCCGTCTTCGCTGGCGGCAGTCAGCGAGATCCACTCGGCCAGGTAGGAGCCGGTGGAGTAGAACTTGCTGCCGTTGAGTACCCACTGGCCGTCGGCGCGGCGCTCGACGCGGGTCTTGAGGGCGAACTTGTTCTTGCCGCCGATTTCGGCCAGGGCATTGCCGAAGCGCTTGCCAGCCAGCACGTCGGCAATCAGCCGGTCGCGTACTTCATCCGGGTAGCCGGTGAAGATGCCACGCAGCATCACGTTGTGAATCTGCAGCAGTTGGCCGACGCCGCCGTCGGCGGTGGAAACCAGGCGCACGGTTTCGACCACGGTCTGCACCGAGGCACCCAGGCCGCCGAATTCGGCCGGCACGGCGATGGCGGTCAGGCCGCTGCTGGATAACAGCTCGGCTTGGCGGTGGGGGAGCTGGCCGTTGTTGCGCGGGTCGGCGGCCAGCTCGGCGATTTGTGCAGCAACCTGGCGGGCGGCTTCGATGGCTTGAGCTTCGCTGGTGAGGCGGCGGGCGGGGGAGGGTTCTATGGCGCTCATGAAGAGGTCTCGGGTAGGTCTGAAGGGGCCAGTGCGCCTTGGCGCGGTCCCAAGCCCTTGAGCAATATCTTTGCCACCCCCTCTTCAAGCCCCATCCTGCGCGGTCTCTACAACTTTTTGCTGCCCCAGCAGCAGCCGCCTTGCTGATCTGGCAGCACCCCACCCGCAATCTTGCTCCCAATCCAGCACCATGCGCCCTGTCACAACAGCCAGCCCCGCGTAAATCAAGGCTTCTAGCGGTTGGCACGCACACTGCAATGGTGCTTGCACGACGCCCAAGGAGCCTCCCCATGACCCTCGCAACCCCCACCGCAAAACGCCTGGCGGACGACCCGTCCGCCCTGGAGCGCATCTGGTTCACCCGCTGCCCCGTGCCTACCGCCTCTGGCATCGCCTACAAGCTCGGCTGGCTGGAACAAGAGTTCGCCCCCGACGGCCTGCCGGTCTCGACCTTGCAGGAGGCCCGCCAGCTGGGCCATCACCATTACGATCACCAGCTGCCTGGGCTGCTGCGCGAAGGCGGCAACGTACCGGCGTTGGCGGCGCGCGCTGCAGGCTCGCCCAGCCGGCTGATCGGCCTGACCTGGATCGAGGAATGGCAAACCATTCTGGTCCGCCCAGACTCCGGTATTCGCAGCGCCGCCGACCTGCGCGGCAAACGCCTGGCCCTGCCGGCCTGGGGCGACAGCCGCCCCGGCAGCATCGCTCGGGCCATGAGCCTGCACGGCTACAAAGGCGCCCTGGCTTCGGCTGGCCTGCACCTGGATGACGTGCAGTTGGTGGAAGTGGCTCTGCTTGACCAGGCCGACGCCGCCACCCCGCAGTTGGGCCTGCAACGGCTGTGGTCGGGGCTGGAGTACCTGGCGCGCGGTGACGTCGATGCGGTGTACGTGAAGGGCGCGGCAGCGGCTGATGCGGCACGCCGGTTGGGCCTGGTGGTCGGCGTCGACCTCGACCTGCTGCCCGACCCACGCCACCGCATCAACAACGGCACACCGCGCCCGATCACCGTGCACCAGCGCCTGCTCGACAACCATTTTGACCTGGTGGTGCGCTTCCTTGCTCAGACCTTGCGTGCTGCCGAATGGGCAGCCGGCAACCGTGCCGCGCTCAATCGCATCCTCGAAGAAGAAACCCGCGCTGGCAGCCAAGGCGTGGCTGACGCCTACCGTGGCGATTTCCACACCACCCTGGCGCCAGACCTGTCCGAGCAGCGCCTGGCCTTCCTTGGCACACAAAAAGACTTCCTCTACCTGCACGGCTTCCTCGAAGCCGACTTCGCCATCGCCGACTGGGTCGACCCGCGGCCCCTGCAAGCTGCCCATGAACTGCTGGCCCAGCGCCGCGCCTGACCTGACCGGAGATTGAACATGACCGTACTGATCAACGAACGCCCCATCACTGCCGAACTGCAAACCTTCATCGACCAGGTGGTGGCCGAAGCGCAAGCGGCCTTCAGCGTCTTTCGCGAAACCAACACCATCACAGCCAATGGCACGGTCGGCTTTATCGAGCGGGTGCCCGGTGAAGAACTGCTGGTAGCGGTCAACTACGGCGGCCCGTGGAACCACCACAAGCCACTGCAGGCCACGGTGACCGACTTTTCCGGCAACGTCATCGTCGGCAAGGGCAAAGGTGGCCTGGGCCGTTACACCAAGCTGTTCCAGACCCACGCCGACATCACCACCGTGTCACACGTGCACAGCCCGTACCTCGGCGCCTGGGCCCAGACCCACCGTACCTTGCCGTTCCATTATGTGCCGGTGCAGCGCTACCAACTGGCCCGCGAGCTGCCGGTGTACATCGACCGGCGCCAGGCCGAGGTGGACTTCATTCTCGACAAGATCGCCGAGAACCCGTTCAACCTGGCGATCCTGGAAGCCAACGGCGGCGCCACGGTGTGGGGCAAGCAGGGGTTGCGGGCCACGGCGGAGTTCATCCTGTTGCTGGAGGAGGGCGCGCAGATTCAGCTGTTGGCGGACGCCTTGGGTGGGTCGCGGCCTTATGGGCCGGGGGTGCTGACCCAGCAGTGGAAGATGAGCGGGTTGTATGAGCGCGCTACCGAGCTGGGCTTGGTGCCTGGCATCGATCGACGTAGCTGAGCAGATCGCTGGGGGCGCTGCGCGCCCCTGTCGCGACACAAGGCCGCTCTTACCTGAAACAAGGACTCACCCCATGGCAGTAAAGATCCTCTGGTACCTCACCACCCCCGACGGCCCCTATCCCTGGGAGCCCGAAGGCCGCTGGCACACCGATTTCGAGCACCTCAAGCAGTTGGCCATCGCCGCTGACCGCCTGGGCTACTATGGCTCGCTGCTCGGCTCCAGCCCCAACGAAAGCCTGGCTGTGTCGGCAGCGCTGATCGACGCCACCCATCGCCTGCGCTTCCTGGTCGCCCAGCACCCCGGCGAGCTGTCGCCAGCAGTGTTGGCCAAATGGGCACTCACCTTCGACCAGTTTTCCAACGGCCGTCTGCTGTTCAACGTGGTCAACGGCAACGACGCTGGCCTGGCCACCTTGGGCGTGCATTATCCGCACGATGAGCGCTACGACTTCAGTCTGGAGTATTGGCGCGCCTTCCAACGTTTCTACGCCGGAGACACCGCGGGTTACGACGGCCGTTACGTCAAGCTTTCACCCCGTTCGCCAGCCGCCGCCGATCACCCGCTGGGCGGCTGGCACCCACCGAAGCAAACGCCTGGCATCCCGCTGTGGGGCGCTGGTACGTCGGCGCCGGGCGTGGCCCATTCGGTGCAACTGCTCGATGTCTACCTGAGCTTCGCCGACACCCCGCAAAAGCTCGGCGACAAGTTTCGCCGGGTGGCGGCCGAGGCGGCGAAGATCGGCCGTGAGCTGACCTACGGCACCCGCCTGCAGGTGATCGTGCGCGAGACCGAAGAAGAAGCCTGGGCCCACGCCGAGCGCCTGTTGCAGCGCACCTCGCTGGCCACCGCGCGTGCTGCCATCGAGCGCCAGCTGCCGCCGGGGCAAACCTTCGACAGCTACGTCAGCGACGACCCGCGCATTCAGCGCAACCTCGACAGCATCCGCGCCGGGCGCCTGCCCACGGCCCGCGAACTGGAGATCTACCCCAATGTCTGGCTAGGCCCCAGCCTGTTTGGCTTCAACATCCTCGGCCCGGCCGCCGGCACCTACCTGGTTGGCAGCGCCGAGCAGGTCGCCGAGCGCATTCGTGAGTACGAGGCCCAGGGCACGTCGGCATTCATCCTCTCGGGTTTCCCGCTGATCGATGAAGCGCACCGGGTGGCTGACCTGCTGTTCCCGCTGCTGGACCTGGACCATGGCTTCGAGGTGCCGCGCCTGGCTGCGGCCGGCAAGCCGCCCGTGGCACAACCGGCGTAAGGAGAGGGTGATGAGCGAGCTGTTTTCGCGCCGGGTGTTTCTCGGCAACAGCCTGGCCGTTGGCGGCAGCCTGCTGCTTGGCGGCGGGTTGCTCAGCGGCTGCGACAGCGGCGCGCCAGCAGCCGCCAGCGCGGTGCCGACGGGCACGCCGGTGCGTGGCGGGCGACTGCGGGTGGGCATTATCGACGGTGACCAGGCCGGTAACCTCGATGCGCACAAACCGGTGGGTGGCGGCATCATCCGCGGCTGGGCGTTGTACGCCAAGTGCTGGGAATGGAATGCCGATGTCAGCACGCGCCTGGCACTGGCCGAGTTCGCCGAGCCGAACGCCGATGCCAGTGCCTGGACCATCCGGCTGAAGCCTGGGCTGGAATTTCACCACGGCAAAAGTATCACCGCCGATGACATGCTGTTCTCGATCCTGCGCCTGACCGACCCGCAACTGGCCTCGCCATTTGCCGGGCTGGTCGGCGCCATCGATCGGCAGGCTTTGCGCAAGCTGGACGCGCGCACCCTCGAAATTCGCTTCAAGCAGGGGCAAAGCTTCTACCCCCTGGACGAAACCTTGATCAGCTTCGGCGGCATCGTGCCCACTGACTACCACCCGGTGACCAACCCGGTCGGTGCCGGCCCGTACCGGCTGAAAAGCTTCATCCCCGGCCAGCGCTCGCTCTACACCCGCTTCGAAAACTACTACAAGCCCAACCGTCCCTATGCGGATGAGCTGGAAATCATCGAATTCAAGGACCAGGTCTCGCGGGCCGCAGCGCTGCGTGCCGGGCAGATCGACGTGGCCAGTGGTGTGCAGGCCGAGCACAGTGCGTTGCTCAAGGCCGACCCACGGCTGCGGCTGTATGCCTCGCCGACCACCTCGTTCACCGGCTTCAACCTGAACATGGCCAAGGCGCCGTTTCAGGATGTGCGGGTGCGCCAGGCGTTCCGCCTGCTGGCCGACCGCCAGGAGTTGGTGGCGCGTGGCCTGAATGGTTTTGGGCGGGTGGCCAATGACCTGTATTCGCCCCATGACCCCACCTTCAACCATGCCATCGCCCAGCGCCCCTACGACCTGGACCAGGCCCGTTCGCTGCTGCGTCAGGCCGGGCAGAGCGATTTGCGTGTCGAACTGACAACCACGCCGGGGGCCGGTGTCAACGCCGCGCTGGTGTTCGCTCAGCAGGCTTTGAAAGCCGGGGTGCAGGTGAAGGTCAATCAGGTGGATGGGTCCGTCTTCAATGGCCCGCAGCGTGAGCAATGGCAGCTGTCGCCGGGCTCGACTCCGGCCCGCGGCTTTCTCGCATCGGCGTTGCACAACGATGCACCGCAGGCCATCTACAACCGCAGCAATTTCCACGACCCGCGCTTTACCGACCTGTTCCAGCAAGCCCTGGCCCAGCCTGACTTGGCATTGCGCAAGGCCTTGGTGCATGAAGCCCAAACCATCCAGCACGAACGTGGTGGGTTGCTGGTCTGGGGCTTTTCCGACGTGCTCGATGCCGCGTCGGCCAAGGTGGGCGGGCTCACCCCGGAACAGACCACCTTCGCCTCCTGGCGTTTTGACGAACTCTGGTTGAACCCCAATGCCTGATACACGACACACGCCCCGCACACCGGCATGGCTGGCCTGGTTCATCGGCCGACTGGGCTATGGCCTGCTCACCGCGTGGGTGATCACCCTGGTGGTGTTCGTCGCCACCCAGGCGCTGCCCTCGGACCCGGCGCGGGTGATTCTTGGCCCGGATGCGCCGCTGGACAGTATCCTCACCCTGCAACGCCAACTGGGCCTCGACCAGCCGATCCTGGTGCAGTACCTGCGCTGGCTGGGCGCCGCATTGGGCGGCGATCTGGGCATTTCGCTGGACTCCCAGGTACCCGTGGCGCAGCTGCTGTTTGGCCGGTTGGGCCATACCCTGGCCTTGTTGGCCGGGGTGCTGGCGCTGGTGGTGCCGATGGCGCTGCTGCTGGGCGTGAGCCTGGCCCTGCGCCGCGATAGCCGGCTGGACCGCTGGGGGTTGTCGGCGTTGATTCTGCTCAAGGCCACGCCGGGCTTTTTGCTGGCCATCGGCCTGGTGCTGGTGTTTTCCATGCCGGGCATGGGCTGGCTGCCGGCGGTGTCGATCCTTGACCCGCAGTTGCCGTTGTGGCGGCAATGGCAATCGTTGGTGCTGCCGGTAGTGGCCCTGAGCCTGTCGGCACTGCCGTATCTGACGCGCATGGTGCGTGCCTCGATGATCGAGGCGCTGGAGTCCGAGTACGTGATCGCCGCCCGTCTGCGCGGCATCCCCGAGCGGCGCATCGTCTGGCGGCACACGTTGCCCAATGCCCTGACCCCGGCGATCCAGGGCGTGGCGCTGACCCTGCGCACGCTGGTCGGCGGCGCCCTGCTGGCAGAGGTGATCTTCAGTTACCCAGGTATAGGTACGGCGTTGAACGCAGCGATCCAGATGCGCGACCTGCCGATGATCCAGGGCATGGTGCTGGTCATCACCCTGGCGGTGGTGCTGATCAACCTGCTGGCCGATCTGTTGACCGTATTGCTTACCCCCAAGCTGCGTACCGCGCGCCGGGTGCGGATGATCCGCCGTATCCGCCGCGGTATCCGCCCGTGGTGGCGACGCGCGCGCAGCACCCCTGCCCAGGAGGCGACCCATGACTGAATCCCGTTGGCTGGCCGACCCGCAGGTACGGCGTGGCGCCGTGATCACCTTGTTGGTGGCGCTGTTGGCCGCGTTCGGCCCCTGGCTGGCGCCGCATGCTCATACGGCGATGGTGGGGCCGGTGTACGGCCCGCCGGCCGCCGGAGCGCCGCTGGGGCATGATTTTCTTGGCCATGACCTGTTATCGAGGCTGCTCAGTGGCGGGTTATCGGTACTGTGGATGTCGGTTGCCGCAGCCACCTTGGCATTACTGGTCGGTGGCAGCCTGGGCTTGCTGGCCGGGTTCTCGCACCGGCGCCTGGACCAGGCGATCAGTTGGGCGGCGGATGTGTCGCTGGCGTTTCCCGACCTGATCCTGGTGCTGCTGATCGTGTCCATGCTCGGCAGGGCGCCGTGGCTGATCGTGTTGACCGTAGCCATTGCCTTCACCCCAGGCGTCATCCGCCTGGCGCGCGGCAGCGCGGTGGCGGTAGCCGGGCAGGAGTTTGTCGAGGCTGCGCAGATGATGGGTTACCCGCGTTGGCGCATCCTCTTTCAGGAAATCCTGCCGAATATTCTTACGCCCCTGCTGGTGCACTTCGGCAACATGCTGACCTGGGCGGTGGGCATGCTGTCGGGCTTGAGTTTTCTGGGCTACGGGGTGGCACCGCCTGCTGCCGACTGGGGGCTGATGATCAATGAAAACCAGGCCGGCTTGCTGGTGCAGCCGTGGGCCGTGCTGGCTCCGGCGTTACTGATCGGCGTGTTTGCCTATGGCACCAATATCCTCGCCGAGGGCATTGGCCGGGTCAGCGCACGGGTCGGGGAGAAACAGTCATGAATGCGCCTTTGAAGGTCGACAGCGACGTGTTGCAAGTCAGCGAGCTGCGGGTGGAACTGGCTGGGCAGGTCGAGGTGTTGGCCGAGGTTTCCTTCAGCCTGGCGGCAGGGGAGATTGTCGGCCTGGTCGGCGAGTCCGGCTCAGGCAAGACCACCTTGGCCACGGCATTGTTGCAGCATGCCCGGCAGGGCGCGCGCATTGTTGGCGGGCAGGTGGTGGTGGCAGGGCAGTCGGTGCTGGCACTCGAAGGCGAAGCCTTGCGCCTGGCCCGTGGCGGGCTGGTCGGCTACGTGGCCCAGGACCCAGCCACGGCGCTGAACCCGGCGTTGCGCCTGGGGGCCTTGCTGCGTGAAACGCTGCTGGCGCACCAGCCCAAGCTGTCGCGCGACGCTGTGCGTCAGCGCATCGGCGAAACCCTGGTGGAGGTGGGCCTGCCCGATGACGACGCCTTCCTGCGGCGCTTCCCGCACCAACTGTCTGGCGGGCAGCAACAGCGGGTGATGCTGGCGCTGGCGTTCGTCCTGCGGCCCCGGTTGATCGTGCTCGACGAGCCTACTACCGCACTGGACGTCACCACCCAGGCCCATGTGTTGCAGACCCTCAAGCGCCTGTGCCGTGAACACGGTGTGGCGGCGCTTTACGTCACCCACGACCTGGCCGTGGTGCGTGAGCTGGTGGACCGGGTCATGGTGATGTACGCCGGGCGGCTGGTGGAGGTGGCCGGGCGCGAGGCGCTGTTCTGCAACCCTGCGCACCCTTACACCCGTGCCTTGCTCGCGGCTATCCCCGACGTTGCCCGGCGTCAGCCGCTGCAGGCGATTGCCGGGCATGCGCCGGCACCCGGGCAGCGCCCGCATGGCTGTGCGTTTGCGCCGCGCTGCGACCGGCATCGTGCCGAGTGTTCGGTGATCGAACAGTCGTTGCTGACGCTCGACGGCAAGCATCAGGTCGCCTGCCTGGTGCCGCACCAAGAACCGCTGCCCCTTGCGGGGGCGGCTGTCGAGGTTGAATCGGTGCCGAACGAAGCCGTGTTGCTAGAGGTTCGGGAGCTGGATGTCGCTTACGATCGCCAGGTGCTGTTCGATGTTTCATTGCGTGTGGGGCAAGGGGAGTGCCTGGCGCTGGTGGGCGAATCGGGTTCGGGCAAGACCAGCCTGGCCAGGGCCATTGCCGGGCTGGGCGAGAACGTTCAGGGGCAAATGCGTTACGCCGGCGAGCCTTTGGCGTTTGCCGCACGCGAGCGTGATGCCCGTTTGCGTCACCAGATTCAGTATGTGTTCCAGAATCCTTATCGGGCCTTGAACCCAAGGCAGACGGTCGGGCAAACGCTCAGCGCGCCGTTGGCGCACTTTTTCGGTGTGCGTGGTGGTGAGGCGCGGCGTCGGGTCGAGGCGGTGTTGGAACGGGTGTCGTTGCCGGCTCGGGTGGCGGATTTGTACCCGCATAGCTTGTCTGGTGGTGAACGGCAACGTGTGGCGATTGCCCGAGCGTTGATCTGCGAGCCAAGGCTGCTGGTTTGTGACGAGATTACCTCGGCGCTGGATGTGTCGGTGCAGGCGTCGATTCTGGCCTTGCTACAGCGTTTGCAGGGGGAGGGGCTGACCTTGTTGTTCGTCACCCATGACCTTGGGGTGGTGCGGGCGATTGCCGACCGGGTGCTGGTGTTGCGACAGGGGCGGGTGGTGGAGCAGGGGAGTGCCGAGCAGGTGCTTGGGAGGCCGGTTGATGCGTATACCCGGACGCTGGTGGAGCATTCGCCTCGGTTGCGTGTTGGCTTCTAGGTTCATGGCTTGGGGTGTTTGGTGCCTGTGAGATCGAGCGCCGCGCGGGCGGCGCTCGATCTCACAGGTGCTGCATACCCCAAGCCATGAACCCAGAAGCCAACACGCAACCCCAACCCATACACCCCATCCTCACCCCACAAACCGCGCCTGCCGCCGCCGCACTTCCTCGCGCACCGCCGGAATCACCCAGCGCCCGTAATCCACCGTGTCATACAGCGGGTCATAACCGCGGTTGAGAAAAGTGGTCACCCCTAGGTCGACATAATCGAGCAACGCCTGGGCCACCGTTTCCGGCGTGCCCACCAGCGCAGTGGTATCGCCATAGGCACCCACTGCGGTCGCCGTCGGCATCCACAACGCCCGATCATGCCGGTCGGCGCGGGCGGCGGCAGCGAGCAGGCGCTCGGAACCGGTGCCTTTGATGCGCTTCTGCCACGGGCTGTCTGCCGCAAACTGCGGGTTGGCTTTGATCTGCGCGAGGATCTGTTCGGCGCGCTGCCAGGCCTGTTCTTCGGTGGCAGCCAAAATCAGCCGCACCGACAGACTAACCCTGGGTGCGGCTACGCCTGCGGCGGCCGCGGCCGCCTTGAGTTTGCCGATCTGCTCGGCAACACCGCTCAGCGGCTCACCCCACAGGGCATACAAATCCGCATGCTTGACGGCGATCTGGTAGGCGATATCGGACGAGCCACCGAAGGAAATCGGGATATGCGGCTGCTGCAACGGTTTGACCGGTGAAAAAGCACCTTTGATGTTGAAGTAGCGGCCCTCGAAGTCGAACGGTTCCTCGGCGGTCCAGGTGCGGCGGACAATCTCGAGGTACTCGTCGGCACGCCGGTAGCGCTCGGTCTTGTCCAGCAGGGTGTCACCTTCTTGCGGCTCGGCGGTAATACCGGTAATTGCGTGCAGGCGGATGCGCCCGCCGCCGGTGGTATGGTCCAGGGTGGCGAATGCCCGTGCGGCCACCGTTGGCGCTGTCAGGGCCGGGCGGTGGGCGATCATGAAACCCAGGCGTTCGGTGTGCGCGGCCGCATAGGCGGCAATCTGCAGGCTGTCGGCGCTGCCTGGGCCGCTGGCGATCAGCACCCGGTCGAACCCGGCATGCTCATGGGCGCGGGCGTGGTGACGAATGAACGGCAGGTCGAAGTCCGCTGTGCGCACGCCACGGGTCTCGGACCACTGGCGGGGGAAGATCATGCCGACGAATTCAATGGACATGGCTGAGGCCTTTCAGGTTGAGGGTGATCAGAACTGGTAATCGACCTGGGCCAGCAGCGTGCGGCCCGGCATCGGTTGCAGGAAAGTGTTGGTGGAACCTGCCAGGCCACTGACGAAATTCAGCTCGTCGGTGACGTTGAGCATGCGCACCGTTACGCCCCACTGGGGCTGGCGGTAGTACACGGCAAGGTCGAGGTTGTATTCGTCCGGCACTTTCACCGTCTTGCTCAGGTTCAGGTACCAACTGCTGGTCCACCAGCCGGAAAGCTCGACGCCAAACCCCGAATCGAAGCGGTAGTCGACATAGCCGCCGGCGTTGTATTCGGGGATCTGCACGGCATCGAACTTGCCGGACGGGCGCTGGTTGAGGCTGTTGTTGTCGCCGAATACGGTGCCGTTGTCGGGGATGAACCCCGCCGAGGCAAACCCCGCTTGGCTGGTGAACTCGTTGTAGGCACTGATGCGGCTGAGGTTGAGGCCGCCGCGCAGGTGCTGGTCCTGGTAGCGCAGGGTTGCTTCCCAGCCTTTGACGATCAGCCGGGCAATGTTGTTGTTGCTATCCGGCGACTGGTCGCGGGCTTGCCGGTAGGCCGCCAGGGTCAGGAACAGCTGGTCGGGCACTGCCTCCACCTTCAAGCCCACCTCATGCAACACGCTCAGGCTCTCGAAGGCCAGCGGGTTGAGCTGGTTGGCCCCGCTGCCACTGCCCCAGCCCAGGCCGTTGGTGAAGAAGCCGGTGTTCACCGCCAGCGAGCGATCGAAGGTGTAATACAGTGTGCTGTTGTCCGTGGGTTTGAAATAGGGGCTGACCTGCACCGAAAACAACCGGTAGTTGTTCGCGTCCTTGCGCGGGTTGCCGCCGGGCAGCACGAATGGGTTTTCGATGCGTGCGTCTATCCAGCTGCGGCTGGCGCCGACGTTCAGGCCTACACGCTCGCCCAGGCGCAGGTTGTGCTGGCTGAACAGGGTCTTGGTGGTCCAGGTGCTGTCTGCGGTGTACGGCGCCACCGATTCGGCATACAGGCCGTGCCCTGCCGGGTACATGGCGGGCAGGTTGAGCCAGCCGTAATAGCTGGAGAATTGCGGCACACCGGGTTGGCCGATCCAGGCAGCGTTGCCGCCAGCTGGGTTGCGGCCGCTCAGGCCGAGCAGGTCGCCGGGGTTCTTCAAGGTCGGGTCGAGGGTCAGGTCATAGGCGTTGATGGTACTGCCGAAGCTGTTGTTGGCGGCGATTGACTCGTTGCGCTCGCGCCGATAGATCAGCCCGGTGTTGCTGTCGTCGATCAGGGTCAGGTCGCCCAACTGCCACTGGCCGCGCGCGCGGAACTCGAAGCGGTTGTCGAAGATGTCGTCCTTGCCCTGCACCTGGAACGCGCCCACGGCGTCGGTGGTGTCGGTGGAGTGTTGGTAGAAGGTGCTGTTGGCCAGGGTGATCGACGAGGTCAGGTCGCCTTCGACGCGCAGTTGCGTGGTGAAGCGCCGCGAGCGGTTTTCGTCTTGCGCGCGCTGGCCGGTCTGCGATGACAGCGAAGTCAGGCCGTTACCTGCAAGCGAGGGGTCGTAGACCCAACCACGCAGGCTGCCGGGGTTGGCCTGGGTGTTGGGCGAGGCGCCCTGGAAACTGCCGTTGACCACCGCGTACTGGCCCTGGGCATTGCGCTGGCGTTGTACCCAACCGAGGACTTGGGCATCGGCGGCGCCAGAGGACAGCACCGGCGACCACAAGGTATTGCCATTCTGAATGATCGGCGTGGCGCGGCCGGCGTAGTACTTGCCGTGGTCGACCAGGCCCTGGCTGGCGCGGTTCCAGCCGTGGGTGATGTTGTAGTCGTAGTAGTCGTCGTAGGCGGCGTTCCAGTCCACCCGCAGGTTGTCATTGCGCCAGGCGAGGGCGCCGTAGAAAGCGTCGAAGTTGTTCTCGACGTTGTCGTAGAAGTCTTCCTGACGCTGGCGGGTAATGCTTACCCGGTAGGCCAGGTTGTCGCTCAGCGGGCCGGTGTTGTCGATGCTGAACTTGGTGGCATCGCGGGACTCGCCATCGGGGATCCAGCTGCCGATCTCGCCGCTGAGCTTGGTACGAAAGCGGTTGAAATCGGGCTTCTTGCTCAGGTAATTGACGTAGCCGCCACTGCCGCTGACCGAGCCGTAGGTGACCGACGATGGGCCGGCGACGATGTCGGCGCCTTCGTAGGCGTTGAAATTGGCCGGGTGACGTACACCGTAGGCGCGCTGGCCGTCCTGGAACACCTCGGTGTTCTGCCCGCGCATCTGCGGGGCGATACCGGCGTTCTGGCCACCGCCGCGGGTGATGCCGGGGGCGTATTTGACCAGGTCGTCGGAGCTGCGGATCGGGTCGTTGGCCAGTTGTTCGGCGTTGATCTGGGTGACTGAGCGCGGGGTGTCCAGCACCTTGGCTTCCAGGCCGCCATAGATCGAAGCGGGCGGACGGGTGGGCAGGGCGTCGTCGTCGGTTTGTTCGGCCTGCACGGTGACGGTTTGCAGTTGGGTGTCTTCGGCGAAGGCCATGGGTGTGCTGGTGGCCAGGATGGCCAGCGCCAGGGCGCTAGGCTGGAATTTTGGGTGCAGCAAGGTAACGCGGGGCATTGGCTGGGCCTCGTTCAAGAGTAGGAATGTGGGAGAAACGAGGGCGCAGCCGCGCCTGCGGTTGGTATTGGGTACACGCGGTCCCTGTAGGAGCGGCCTTGTGTCGCGATAGGGCCGCAAAGCGGCCCCGGCAATCTATGTATCGACGCTGAAATCCTGGGGCCGCCTTGCGGCCCTATCGCGACACAAGGCCGCTCCTACAAAAGGCAGACCGCGTAGTAACAGGGTCAGGTTTTCAGCCACAGGCTCTCGAACCGCCAGGTACTGAACAGCGACTGCTCTGCCTGCGCGCCACCCACGCGGGTGCTGACACTGTCGAGCAGGTCGGCAAAGCCCCAGATCAACATGCCGCCGCGTTCGTATTGAATGCGTTGCGCCTGGTGCACCAGGTTCTTGCGCTTCTCCAGGTCTGGCTGGGCCATGGCGGCGAGAAAGGCCTGACTGAATTCGGGGTCGTTGAAGTGGGTCTTGTTGGCCACGGCGAATGGCGCATCGGTGTGAATCGCGCTGGCCAGGAACGGCGCACCGATGCTGCCACCGGTACTCAAGGTCCAGTCATCGCGCTGCGGCCCTTGGAAGGTGGCCAGGTCGACCTGGCGCACATTGAGGGTCACACCGATACGCCGGGCCTGCTCGGCCAGCACCAGGGCCGAAGCCAGCCCCGGCCCTGGCGTGGTCACCAACTCCACCTGCAACTGTTCATGGCCGGCTTCGCGCAGCAACTGGGCTGCGCGCTGCGGGTCATGAGGGCGTGGGCCGATGCTGTGGTCGAAGGTGGGGTCGAACGGTGCATACAGGTCGTTGGCCACCCGGCCTTGGCCATTGAGCGCACGGCGCACCAGCTCGTCACGGTCGGCCAGCAGGCGGAATGCCTCGCGCACGCGCGGGTCGTCGAACGGCGCCTTGGCGGTGTTCATGTCGAACGACAGCCAGTTGCCGCTCACCGACTTCAGCAGGCGCAGCCGTGGGTCGGCTTGCAGCACCTGCAGGTGTTCGGTGGACATGACGTTGGCCATGTCGATCTGCCCGGCCCGCAATGCCGCCAGGCGGCCGGTCTGGTCCTTGAAGTCGATGATCTCCAGTTCATCGGCATAAGGCTTGCCGGGTTTGTAGTAGTTGTCGAAGCGGGTGAACAGTGAGCGCTGACCTGGGGTGAAGCTTTTCAGTTTGTAAGGCCCGGCGCCGACCGGGTTGGTGACTGGGTGGTAGTCCACCGGCACGATGCCGCCGAAGTTGACCCAGGTCTCCGGCAGCGGCAGGTAGCTGCGCCCTTCGCGAAAGCCCAGGCGCACGGTACGGTCGTCCAGCTTGACCAGGTTGTCGCGGTCCACCCAGTGCAGCAGCGCCGCGTAGGGCGAGGCCAGCTGCGGGTCGGTGAGGCGGCGGATGGAGAAGATCAGGTCGTCGGCGTCGATGGTCTTGCCGTGGTGGAACTCCAGCCCCGGCTTCAGGCGCAAGGTCCAGCTGCTGGCATCGGCATTGGGCTCGGCGAACTCGGCCAGGGCCAGGCGCGGCTGCATCTGCTCGTCCCATTCCCACAGCTTGCTGTACAGGGCAAAGCCACGCACGATGCCGCTGCCGATGGGCTTGTGGGCGTCGAGGTTGCCGCTCTGGTTGCCGTCGATGATGCCCAGGCGCAGGCGCCCGCCATGGCGTGGCTGGTCGGCCACGGCATGGGTTGGGCCGTCGGCGGGGCCGCAGCCGGCCAGCAACCCGCCGGCCAGCACGCCGGCGTGGCCAAGGAAACTGCGCCGGCTCAGTGGGTAACCGTCCCTGGCCATGGCGTCAGGCTCCGTTGCTGGCGTGCAGTTGCACGGGTTCGGCTACAGGGCGGGCAAGGGCTGCGCGCTGGTCACGAAAGTGCGGCAGGATGTGCTCGCCGATGCGGTAGGCTTCTTCCAGGTGCGGGTAGCCGGCCAGGAAGAACAGATCGATGCCTATGCCGTGGTACTCGCGGATGCGCGCCACTACGTTGGCGTAGCTGCCTACCAGCGCGCAGCCGGGCGGGATGCCGATGTAGCCGAAGCCGGTCCACACATTGGGGTGGATGAAGAAGTCGTCGAAGGCCTGTTGCTCGTCCTTGTCGTTGTAGTCGTGCTCATAGCTCAGTTTGCGTGCCGTGCGCAGGCCCGCATGGGCAGCGCGAGCCTTGACCGTGCCCTTGGCCACGCCTTCGTCGAAGAAGCGCTTGGCCTCGGTCAGTGCCGCCTCTTCGGTATCGCGAGCGATCACGTCGATGGACAGGCCAAAGCGAATATCGGTGCGGCCCCACTACAGCGCGCGGGCGCGGATATCGGCGATCAGCGCGGCAATCTCGTCCGGGTGCTCGGCGCGCATCAGGTAGAAGTCGGCGTGCTTGGCCGCGAATTCGCGCGCTGCCACCGACGAACCTGCCGTGCAGATCAGCGGCAGCTCGGCTTTTTTCAGCGGGCCGCGCAGGCCACCGCCCTCGGCGCGGTAGTAGGTGCCTTGGTAGTGGAACTGCTCGTTGTGCCAATAGCCGCGCACCATGTCCATGAACTCGGTGGCGCGGGCGTAGCGCTGGTCATGGTCTTCGAAGTCACCGACCTGGCGCTGGATGGCATCCGAACCGCCATTGATGATGTTCCAAACCAGGCGATTGCCAGTGGCGCGTTGGTAGGTCGCGGCCTGCTGCACGGCCACCCATGGGGTGTAGTGATAGGGCTGGAAGGCGGTGACGAATTTCAGCGTGCGGGTTTCACGGGCCAGCAGCGAGCACACCGTCCACGGCTCTTCGCCGGTGGGGGCATTGACCATCAGCGCGCCGCCAAAACCGTTTATTTCAGCGGCGCGGGCGATTTGGCCGAGGTAGTCGATGTAGGTGAAGTGATCACCCACGGCAAACCCCGACACCGCACCGGTGCTGGGCCCGCCCGCATGCCAGTCGCCGCGGTTGCGCGGGTCGCCGGGAAGGAACTGGGTTTCGCCATGCAGGGGCAGGCGGGTGAAGAATTCGATGCTCATGGGCTGGCCTCCTTACTGGACGCTTGGGCTGCAATTAGGGGTGACCGGTTGGCCGCTGATGACCTGGCGGGCGAAGGGGATGGAGTCCTTCAACGAGGCATTCACCGTTTCACTGTGGCCCAGGCCTTTGTACAGGTGGCCCTGCACCACCGAGCCTGCCTTGCAGGCGTCCTGCATCAGCGCTACCTGGGTGGCGGCGGCGGGGGTCTTGTCCTCGGCGCCGGTGCCGATGAAGATCGGCTGGGCCAGCTTCAAGGTCGGGTACGACACCTGCGCCAGCCAGGGCTTGAGCTTGTCGCCCTGGTAGTCCTTCTTGGCATTGGCCGGGGTCAGGCCGGTGCCGACCACGTCGCTGACCAGTGCTGACAGGCAACTGGTGCGCGCCTGCTCGAACAGTGGCAGGGCCTTGTCGGTGTAGAAGTCGCGCGGGTCGATGCTCGGGTCATACTGCTGCGCGGCAAGCAGCGTGTAGAAGCCGTAGGCCAGGGCCGGGTCGACCTTGTTCTGGTCCTGTTCGCCGACATTTTTCGAACCCACGGTGTAGATCACCCCTGTGCCGATACTGCCCTTGACGCCCAGCTTGGGCGCATAGGTTGCCGCATAGGCCCCGGCGGCAAAGGCCCCGGCCCCCCCTTGCGACTGGCCAATGATCAACACCTTGTCGGCCAGCCCCGGTACGCCGGCGACCACGGCCTTGGCCGCATCGAGAATGCCGTAAGCGGCCATGCGGTTGTTCAGCAATGGGTGGCCGCCCGGTACACCCAGGCCCTGGTAGTCGGTGGCGACGATGGCATAGCCTTCATCCAGCCAGCGGTTGAGGTATTGCACGTCGCGGTAGCTGCGCCCGGCCCAGGACGGCGCGCAGATATCCGCCACGCCAACGGTGCCATGGCCCCAGCTGGCGACCGGCCAACCGCCCGCGGGTGCCTTGCCTTTGGGGATGAACAGCGCACCAGAAACCACGATTGGCGTCTTGCCGTCGATACCGTCCAGCGAGGTGTACAGGATGCGTTGTGCGTTGGCCGCATTGGGCAGGCTCAGCGCCTGCTCGAGCGGTTCGCTGCGCAGCAGTTTGCCGGGCGTGGCGGGGATGGCCTTGGTCCAGGTGTAGAAGGCCGACACGCGGCCATCGCCCTGTTGCGGGTCAGGTTTTGGCGCGTAGGTTTCGGCGGCCATGGCGCCGATGGACAGGGCCAGGGCGCTGAGGCCGAAGACGAGCGAAGCAGGCAGTTTCATGGGAAAGGCTCTCAAGGTTGTTGGCTGATCTGGGCGTCGAGGGACGGCCAGTAATGGGTCAGTTGCAAGTCGATCAAGGCCTGGCGGGTAAAGCCCGTGGCCAGGTCGCTGGTAATGTCGTAGGGCGTGCGAATCAGCCGGTTGGCCAGTGCGTACTGGCCCAGGGCGTCGTAATGGGTTTTAAGCTGCGCATCGCTTTTTGGCGCCCAGCGCGCTTGCCAGGCCACGGGGTCGTCCTGGTCGTCACGGCGTAGCACGCTTTCACTGACCCCCGCGCGCGATGACAGCGCGTAGTAGGCGTCGCGGTTCTGTTCCTGGGAAATCCACCAGGCCGCGCGCACCCAGGCGGTGGCCACCAGTTGCGTCAGGTCGGCGTGTTGCTGCACGAAGCGGTCGGTGCCCCACAGGTCCGAGACCAGCCGCCAATCATTGGCGCCTTGCTTGGTCGACCAGAGAATGCGCGCCACGCCTTTGTCTTCCAGGGCATAGGCTTCGTTGAGCAACACGGCGGCATCGACCTTGCCGGCGGAAACCGCAGCGGCGCCCACTTGCGGGTTGAGGTTGGCGATCTTGAAATCACTCAGTTTCAGGCCTTGGCTTTCGAGGAAGTTGCTGAAGGCGAACTCCCACGGGCGACCACGGTGCAGGGCCAGGCGTTTGCCCTTGAGGTCCTGGATGCTGCGCACAGTGGAATTGCTCGGCACCACCAGGTAGATGTTGTTGCCGCTACCGCCCGGCACCACCAGCTTGCCCGGCACCTGGCCAGACCCGGCGATGACCGAAGGCAGGTCGCCACGCACGGCAAAGTCCAGGCTGTCGTTGCTGAAGCCTTCGTTGATCTGTGGCCCGGCGCCGGCATGGGGCAGGGCGGTCCATTGCAGTTTCACGCCGCGGGCGGCCAGTTGCTGTTCCAGCCAGCCTTCCTCGATCACCCGGCCGGGGATGCCGCCGAACACCGGCGCCCCGCCCTGGGTGAAGGCGACGATGGCAATGCGCACCGCCGCCGGTGGCTCGGCTGCCAGCGCAGCCAGGCTGAGGAACAGGCCGCCCAACAGAGCAAGGGCATGACGCCAGGGATTGTTCATGTGCAGCTCCAGGCAAAGGTTCTACAGGCCAGGAGCGAAATGCATGCCAGCCCTTCGAAAATTGGCTGCAGACCATGCGTGGTGGGGCTTTCAGCCAGGGTTAGGCTGCGTGCGGCGGGCCGGGCCTGCTGGCCGGCGGGCAGGCGAGTGCTGGCGGGTTGCTGCTGTGGCAGCAATGGGCTGCTGAAAAATCGAATATTTCTAATTCGAATATATAAATATTAATTAATAATTTTTTGATCTAATTTGTTTCATGCACTATTGGCCTGCGCGTCTACTGCCAGGAATGCCCCTATGTCGCTGATCACCCACCCCAATGCCCGCGAGCTGACCAAGTCGGTACGTGCCACCGTGCTCGTGTTCAAGGACCCGCGCTCCCAGGAGCTGCTCAGCCGCATCGAGCGCCTGGCGCCCAGCGAGGCCAACACCCTGATCATCGGCGAAACCGGCACCGGCAAAGAGCTGGTCGCCCGTCACATCCACCACCTAAGCCGCCGCGGGCGTGAGCCATTCGTGGCGGTTAACTGCGGTGCCTTTGCCGAAACCCTGGTGGAAAGCGAGCTGTTCGGCCACGAAAAAGGCGCGTTCACCGGCGCCACCAGCAACAAGGCCGGCTGGTTCGAAGCAGCCAACGGCGGCACGCTGTTCCTCGATGAAATTGGCGACTTGCCGCTGAACATGCAGGTGAAGTTGTTGCGGGTGCTGCAGGAGCGTGAAGTGGTGCGCCTGGGCTCACGCACGCCGATCCCGATCAACGTGCGGCTGGTGGCAGCGACCAACGTGAACCTGGCTGATGCAGTGGTGGCGGGGCATTTTCGTGAAGACCTGTTCTACCGCCTGCATGTCGCCACGATTCGCTTGCCGCCGCTGCGAGAGCGACCGGGGGACATCCTGCCGCTCGCGGAATTCTTCATCGAGGAGCATTGCCGACGCCTGGGGTATGAGCGTGCCTCGTTGAGCCCGGATGCCGAACGCAAATTGCTGGCGCATAGCTGGCCGGGCAACATCCGCGAGCTGGAAAACGCCATTCACCATGCGTTGCTGGTGTGCCGGTATCAGGTGGTGGCACCGGCGGACCTGCACCTGGTCGATATGCGGCCACAGGTAGCGGCGCCGGTTGCACATGCCTACTTGCCGACAGCCAGCGCGGCACCACCTGACCTGGAAAGTGCGTTGCTGGCGTTGTTCGAGCAGAATGTGCCGAACCTGTATGAGCATATCGAGGAGACAGTGTTCAGGGCGGCGTATCGATACTGCCACGGCAACCAGTTGCAGACGGGGCGCTTGCTGAACATCAGCCGTAACATTGTGCGGGCGCGGCTGGAAAAGATTGGCGAACTGTCGAAGGCATGAGGTGCCTGTGTTGGGGCTGCCGCGCACTTATCGCGGGCAAGCCCGCTCCCGCAATTTCGGCGGCGTACCCAGCTACCAGCGATAGGTCAGGTCGGCGGTTACGGTGCGCCCCGTTCCCAACAGGCAGGCTACGGTGGCGAAGCAGCCGGCCACGTAGTACTTGTCGGTCAGGTTTTTCACATTGAGCTGCGCCGACAAGCCCTGCAGGCCGTTGTTGGCCTTGCCGAAGTCGTAAGACAGCATGGCATCGACCAAGGTGTAGCCAGGCACTTCGAAAGTGTTCTGCGCATCGCCAGAGGTGGCGCCGGTGTAGCGCACGCCAAGGCCGCCGCCAAGCCCGGCCAATGGCCCGCCCTGCAGGGTGTAGTCGACCCACAGCGAGGCCAGATGACGTGGGACCCGCACCGGCGCATTTCCCTTGTTGCTGACGCCCAGCGCGTTCGGGTTGTCCTTGGTTACCTCGACATCGTTGTAGGTATACGCGGTGATCAGGTTCAGCCCCGGCAGCGGTTTGGCTACGCCTTCCAGCTCCACCCCGCGCGAGGTCACTTCACCCTGCTGCACGCTGAAGCCCGGGTGCTCGACATCGGTCGTGGCCACGTTCTGCCGGCGTAGGTCGAAGGCTGCCACGGTGATGTAGTTTTCGCTGCCTGGCGGTTGGTACTTGATGCCCACTTCGTATTGCTTGGCTGTTTCCGGTTCGAACGGGGAACCATCGAAACTGTTGCCACTGGCCAGTTTGAACGACTCGCTGTAGCTCACGTAGGGGAACAGGCCCATGTCGAAGCTGTAGCCGAACGACGCGCGGGCAGTGGTGGCCTCGTCGGTGATCACCTGGTGGCTGCCATTGATGCGATTGGTGCTGTCCTGGCGCGCCCAGTCGTGACGCATGCCAAGGGTGGCGACCCAGTTGTCGAGGTGCAATTGGTCCTGCAGGTACAGCCCGACCTGGCGGTCGTCGCGGGCGGTGGACAACAGTGAGGTGTAGCGGGAAGTGTCGATCGTTACACCGCGCACCGGGTTGTAGATGTTGATCGATGGCGCGTCGCCGTGCTGCACGTCCTGGCTGCGGTGGCCGCGCAGGTAGTCGGCACCCAGCAACAGGTCATGGCGCAATGGGCCGGTGTTGAAATTGGCCAGCAGCTGGTTGTCCAGGGTGTAGTTGTCGCTGTTGTAATCGCGCAGCTCGTAATAGCGGGCCAGGGTGTTGCCATTGATCACACCGCTGTTGCGAAACAGTTGATCCTGATAGCCGTGCATGTGGCTGTAGCGCAAGTTCTGGCGGAAGCTGAAGGTGTCGTTGATGCGATGGCTCAGCTCATAGCCCAGGTTGTTCATCTCTGACTGCTCGCGGTCGAAGCCCGGCTCGTTCAGCGAGCGGTGGCGGGGTACGCGGCCGTTGGGGTTGGAGCCGTCGAACAGGGAGTAGGCCATGTTCGAGGTGAACAGGTTGGTGTTTTTCTGGTACGACGCCAGCAGGGTCAGGCTGGTGTCTTCATTCGGTGCCCAGGTCAGGCTGGGCGCGACGTACTGGCGGTCGTCCTTGATACCGTCGATTTCGTTGTCGGCATCACGGCCGAGCATCACCAGGCGGTAGGCCAGGGTGCCCTGGCTGTCGAGCAGGTCGCCGACATCCAGGCTCAGTTGCTGGCGGTCGTGATTGCCGAGCGACAGACCGACTTCACGGTGGGCGGCAAACAATGGTTTTTTCGAGACCAGGTTGATCATGCCGCCAGGCTCGCCCTGGCCGTAGATAACCGACGCCGGCCCTTTGAGTACCTCGATGCGCTCCAGGCCAAACGGCTCCGGCGCGTAATAGCCAATGTTGTTGTTGCGCAGGCCGTCGGTGTAGGCATTGCTGTTGATCTGTTGGAAACCACGCACCATCAAGGTGTTGTCGGTGGGGTTGTTGCCAGCGACGTTGGCGTGCACGCCAGCGGTGTAGCTCAAGGCTTCGGTAACGGTCTGTGCACCTTGGGCCTTGATCCGGTCACGGGTCACCACCGACACCGAGGCGGGGGTTTCCAGCAGCGCGCTGTCGGTCTTGCTGGCGCTGCTGGCGCGGGTGGCCAGGTAGCCGTTCACGGCACCGTAGGCGCTGTCGCGATAGGCATCGACGCTGGTGGGCGCCAGTTGCAGGCCCGCACCTTGTGCCGCAGGTTGCAGCCGATACTGGCGTTCGCCGCTGGGCACGGCGATCAGGCCACTGCCCAGCAACATGCGTTCCAGGGCCTGTTCGGGGGTGAATTCGCCTTGCAGCGGTGCGCTGGCCTTGCCTTGGCTGAGCACGCCATCGCCGACAATGTAGATACCGGCCGCACTGGCCAGGCGGTTGAGCTGCTGGGCCAGCGGGCCGGATGGCAGGTCGTAGCGGCGCGGGCTGTCGTCGGCCATCACCGGGGTGGCGATCAGCAACGGCAGAGCCAGCAGCAGAGGGCGCAAGGTAAACGGGAGCAGGGGCATGGGTGTTCCTTGTGGGGGCAGATGAAGCTGGGTGTTCATCTGCTAATCCGAACGAGCCGGGTAAAACCGGAACACCCCTGCGCAAAAAAACGGTGGGTTCAGCGTGGCTCGATGCTGTACCACCAAGGCAAGGTCTTGCGCACCTTGATCGGCAGGGCGCTTTCGAGCATGGCCAGGGTGCGTTCCGGGTCATTGGCTGGGAAGTTGCCCATCACCCGCAGCGCCTGCACTTGTGGAGCAACACCGAGATGACCGGGCAGGTAGGCACGCAGTTGTTCGCTGAACTCGCCAAGGCTGATGTCGTTGGCCAACAGACGGCCATCGCGCCAGGCCTGGCGCGACTCGTCCACCGCACGGGGCGGTTGTGCGCCATGGCGGTCGAAATCCGCTTGCCATCCTGCCGCAACCACCAGGCTGCCTGCGCCATCTGCGGGGTGAAGGCGCACGGCACCGTCGAACACGCTCAGGCGTGCGGCCTGGTCGCGTTGCCAGACGCTGAAGCGGGTGCCCAACGCTTGCAGGCGGCCGTAACGGGTGTCGATCACGAATGGCCGGCTGTCATGGGCGGTTTCTACCAGTACT
The DNA here is from genome assembly GCF_001320565.1 of Pseudomonas sp. NBRC 111132. Classification (NCBI taxonomy): domain Bacteria; kingdom Pseudomonadati; phylum Pseudomonadota; class Gammaproteobacteria; order Pseudomonadales; family Pseudomonadaceae; genus Pseudomonas; species Pseudomonas sp. NBRC 111132. Next base: position 69,664 of record NZ_BCBI01000015.1, on the reverse strand, counting down.
TCACCGGCCAGCAGCTCCAGGCGGCGCAGGTTGGCGCGGTAGTCGATGTTCAATGCGGTGGCACTGTTCAGCCACAGTTGGCCGCCGTCCGGCAGGCGCAGGCTGCGCACTTCGCCGGTGCCGGTGCGCTGGTCGGCGCTGAGTGCCTGCAGCTGTCGCCTGGCGGCAGGTAGGCGCCAGCCGGCCAAGGCCAGCAGGCTGCCGCCGCACAGCAAACCGAGCAGTCCAACTGCGCGACGGCGGTCGAGGTCGGTGCGGCGCACGCTGCCCAGTGCCTGCAGTGAGGCGTCGGCCTGTAGTTTCAGCGGTGAGAAACGCTGACTGATGCGTTGCACATGGTCCCATGCCACCTGGTTGGCGTGTGCAGTCCCGAGCCATTTCTGCCAGCGCAACTGCAATTGCAGGTCTTGCGGGGCTGCAAGCAACTGCGCATACCAGTTGGCGGCTGCCTGCAAGGTGGCGTGGTCCGGGCGCTCGCTGGCGTTCATGGCAGGTCCAGTTCCAGCAGCAGGCACTGGTACATCGCCTGGGCCATGTACTTGGTCACGCTGCGTTCGGAAACCTGCAGCTGCCTGGCGATTTCCCGGTAGCCCAGGCCCTGTACGTGGGCCAGCAGAAAGGCCTGGCAGACCTTGTCCGGCAATCGCGCGAGCATTCGCTGCACCTGCTCGAGTGCCTCGAACACCAGTGCACGCTCTTCCTCGCTGGGTGCCAAGGGTTCGGGCAGGGCGGCCAAGGCCTCCAGCCAAGCCTGCTGCAGGTGCTGACGGCGCCAGAAATCGATGCACAGATGGCGGGTGACGGTGCTCAGGTAGGCGCGCGCGTGCTGCTCGGTCTGGAATTGCTGCGGCTTGCTCAGCAGGCGCACGAACACGTCATGGGCCAGGTCGGCGGCATCACTGGCATTGCCCAGGCGCTTGTGCAGCCAACCGCGAATCCAGCCGTGGTGGTTGGTGTAATAGGTGTGAATCTGCTGGCTGTAAGCGGGGTCGAGACGCGACATCGGGGCATCCTTACGCTATGCGACAAGGTCTCATATGAGAATTTTTCGCAATGGTAGGCCAGGGCTGATGAACACGGCAACACTATCTGATGGCGAGATACGATTGCTAAGCCCTGCAAGACTCGGGTTAAATGAGAGTCATTATTAAAGACGTTCTGATCGGTTCAACCCATGCCCTGCGCTGACCCTTCCCTGCAAAAAGCCGTGCACACACTTTACGAGGACCATCATTCCTGGCTGTGCGGGTGGCTGCGCGGCAAGCTCGGTTGTGTGGAGCATGCCGCCGACCTGGCCCAGGACACTTTCATCCGGGTGCTGACCCTGCGCAAGGCCGCTGAGCTGCGACAGCCACGGGCCTATTTGAGCAGCGTGGCCCGCAGCCTGATGATTGACATGTTCCGGCGACGGGCACTGGAGCAGGCTTACCTGGAAACCCTGGCGACACGGCCCGAGCTGGTAGAGGTTTCGCCCGAGGCGCGCCTGCTGATCATCGAGACCTTGATGGAGATCGATCGCCTGCTCGACGGCCTGGGCACACGCACTCGCGAAATCTTCCTGATGGCCCAGCTCGATGGCTTGAGCTATGTGGAAATCGCAAGGCGCCTGAATGTGTCGCTTACCACCGTCAAAAAGCATGCAGTGCGGGCGCTGACCCATTGCCTGCTGCTGGCTGAGGCGTGACCGGTGACAGGTGCAGACCCCTTGGATCGCAACACGCTGGAGGCTGCCGCACGCTGGTACGTCGAGCTGCGCTGCGAGGCTGACGAGGCCACGCGAGCGGCACATCGGCGCTGGCTGCTGAGTGACCCGCGGCACCAGCAGGCCTGGGAGCGCCTGGGGCGTTTGCAGGGCACGCTGCAGCAGGTTGCGCCGGGTATCGCGCGGCCCATGTTGAACAGTGCCAGGGCCAAACGGCGTGAGGTGCTCAAAGTACTGTCGGTGCTGCTGATGGCGGGCGCGGCAGGTGGGCTGGCATTGCGCGAAGGTGGCGTTGCCAGCTTGATGGCTGACTTGAGCACTGGCGTTGGCAAGCGCCGTTCATTGCAACTGGACGACGGCAGCCAACTGCAGTTGAACACCGACACGGCTGTCAACGTTCGCTATACCGCCGACATTCGCGCACTTGAATTGCTCAAGGGTGAAATCCTGGTGCAAACCGTGCCGGATGCATTGTCTCGCCCGTTCATCGTGCACACCAGGCAGGGCAGTGTCCGCGCGCTAGGAACACGCTTTACGGTGCGCTGCGACAGCGAGACCAGCCGGGTTTGCGTGCTGGAACATGCCGTGGAAGTTCGCAGCGCACGTGGCGCGGCGGTGGTGCGGGTAGGCGCAGGCCAGCAATTGGCATTTCGCCTGGAAGAGATCGGTGCCCTGACACCGGCTGCGGCCATGGCAGACGCCTGGGCCCGTGAAATGTTGGTCGTGGATGACTGGCGCCTTGCCGATGTTGTCAGCGAGCTGCAGCGGTATCGCCCTGGGTACCTGGGCTGTGATGCGGCCGTCAATGATTTGCGGTTGTCCGGGGCGTTTCATTTGAGCGATATCGACAGTGTCCTGGAAAACCTCACCACCACGTTACCTGTGCGTATTCGTCGCTTCAGCCGCTACTGGACGCGTGTCGAGGCGGCCTGAAGCCTGTCCTTGTTTTTTTGTCAGCAGGGTTATCGATTTTCGTTCTCGTTCGACTTGTAGGTAGACGCGCACCAAGCGCACTGAAAAAACTGCCGCAGGGCGAAAGGAAACCGCATGCTCGCTGTCAACGATTGCAACCGTACTCTCCCGATCAACTCGACCCAAGCCAGCCTGGCGCGGGCCGTGCATCGCGCGCTGTTCAGCGTGGCGTTGGCGACACCGCTGGCAGCGGCGATGATCGCCCAACCTGCCGTTGCCCAAACCCAGGCTGAAGCGCTCTTCGACATACCCGCTGGCGCACTTGGCACGGCACTGACGCAATTTGCCTCGGCGGCCGGTGTGACGGTGTCGTTCGAGCCGTCATCGGTACAGGGGCTGCAGTCGCCCGGCCTGCATGGCCGCTACAGCGCCGACGCCGGCCTGCGCCAGGTGCTGGCCGGCAGCCGGTTGCAGGTGCTGAAGCAGGGCAGTGGCAGCTACTCGCTGCTGCCCATGGTGGGTGATGATTCCACCTTGCAGCTCGATACCACCAGCGTTACCGGCACGGCCGTTGAGTCCGCCTATGGGCCGGTAAGCGGCTACGTCGCCAGCCGCAGCGCGACCGGCACCAAGACCGACACGCCGATTCTGGAAATCCCCCAGGCCATCAACGTGATCACCGCCGACCAGGTGCAGGCGCAAGGGGCGCGCAACCTGACCCAGGCGCTGCGCTATACCCCGGGCCTGGCCACCGGCGGCTTCACCGACCGCAACAGCATTGCCGACGAAATCACCAGCCGTGGCTTTGCCCCGACCCCGTTGTATCTGGACGGCGCCTACTTGCCGTACGCCGGCAGCCTGGGCGGTGCCCCCCAGATCGACCCCTACACGCTGGAGCGTATCGAGGTGCTCAAAGGCCCATCGTCGGTGCTGTACGGGCAAAACCAGCCGGGCGGGCTGATCAACATGGTCTCCAAGCGCCCGACCCGCGAGCAACGTAGCCAGGTAAAGCTGGGCGCCGGTAGCTACAACCGGGTCAACGGTGCCTTCGATACCAGCGGCCCGCTGGACGAGCAGAAGGTCTTCACCTATCGCCTGGTCGGCGTTGCCGACAAAGGCAACGAATTGGTCGCCCATGCCCACAGCGAGCGCTTGCTACTGGCACCCAGCCTGACCTGGGCGCCGAATGAAGACACCTCGCTGACGTTGCTCGCTCAGGTTCAGCGTGACGATGGCTTGCCCGACTACCAGACGCTGCCGATGATCGGTTCGCTCAAGCGTGGCCCGACAGGCCAGCATATCGACCGGGACTTCTTCTCGGGCGACTCGCATTACAACGATTACAAACGCAACCAGTACATTTTCGGCTACGACTTCAACCACCGCTTCAGTGACGAGCTGGCATTTCGCTCTACCGCGCGCTACACCGATGTCCGTGACCGCTACAAAGGCTTTTACCTGCGCAGTTTCGTGACAGAGGGCGATGGGGTGGACTACACCCGCGCCAACCGGGTGAAGCTCGACTGGCGCCAGCACAATATTTCGTACACCGTCGATAACAACCTGGAATACAAGTTCAATACAGGCGCCTTGCAGCACACCGCGCTGGCAGGCGTGGACTACCGTCACTTCACGCGCAAGTACGATGGCTATAACGCCTACAACGTGCTGCCCGTCGATCTCTATGGCAAGAACAACTTCGACACCAGCAGCATCACCCCGGTACTGGATACCCGTTGGGACAATACCGTGCGCCAGACCGGGGTTTACCTGCAGGACCAGATCAAGCTGGACAACTGGATCCTGACCGTAGGCGGGCGCCAGGACTGGGCCGAAATCGACAACAAAGACTTGTTGGCGCACAGCATTGCTTCCCAGCGTGACAGCAAGTTCACCGGGCGCATCGGCCTCACCTATGTCACCGAGTTTGGCCTGGCACCCTATGTCAGCTATTCCCAGTCGTTCTTGCCAACCTTGGGCACGGCGGCCCCAGAGCGTGGCGGCAAGGCGTTCGAGCCCACTGAGGGCGAGCAATACGAAGTGGGGCTGAAGTATCAGCCGTTCGAGGGCACCTTGTTCACGGCCTCGGTGTTTCAGGTGAAGCAGAAAAACGTGCTGACCGGCGATACCGAGTACCCGCAGTACGAGTCGCAAAATGGCGAGGTGCGTTCGCGTGGGGTGGAGCTGGAGCTCAAATCCAGCATCGAGAACGTTGATGTCCTGGCCGCTGCCACCTACATCGACTCGTTCTATACCAAGAGTACCTATGGCGACCAGGGCAACCGCAACGAGTCGCAGGCCCCGGTGTCTGCCTCGCTGTGGGTGGACTATCACTTCACCCAGGCCATGCTCAATGGCCTGACCTTTGGCGCCGGTGCCCGTTACACCGGCCGCAAGCCGGGCAACTCGGCCAATACCTTCGATGTGCCGGCTTATGCCGTGTATGACGCTACCGTCAGCTACGACCTGGGCAAACTCGACCCAAGCCTGCGTGGCCTGCAGGCCAGCGTGAATGTGCAGAACATCTTCGACCGCGAGTACGTATCGGACTGCAACTACGCATTTGGCTGCTACTACGGGCAGGAGCGGGTAGCTTCGGTAGAGATGACCTACGACTGGTGATCAAGCCCCGGCGCCACGCGTTATACTCCGCGCCATTTGCCTATGGCCGGAGTACGCTATGCGCCAGGTTTTGCTCATCGTCGATGTCCAATCCACCTTCAGCCCACCCGAGTGGCTGGTCGATGGCCTGCGGCGTTTGTCGGCCAACATCCCCACCATTGCCTCGGTCGAGTTGCATGATGAACAGGTCACGCCGTTCGAGCGCCAGCTCGGCTGGCACCCGGCCGCCGAGGACGAAAGCCTGGTCGAGGCCGACCAGGTATTCGTCAAGCATGGCTACGGGCAACGTGCCGAGGCGATTGAGTACATTCGGCAATTGGGTGTGGAACGGGTGCTGGTGTGTGGGTTGCAGACCGAAACCTGTGTGCTGGCCGCAGGCTTCGCCCTGTTCGACGCAGGGTTGATGCCAACGCTGGTGACAGACATGACGGTAGGGTCTTCGCTGGACCGCTCGGGCAAGCTCGGTATCGACCTGTGGAAGCACCATTTTCGGCAGGTCACCACCTCATCCGAAGTACTGGCCGAACTGGCCATGCAAGGGTAGTGCATGTAGTCACTTTGCCATCATGCGGTGACAATGCGTATCATTGTCGATTGTAAACCGCTGATCGAGAAGGATCTCCATGCTGAAAATGCTCCGTCTGGCAGCTGTTCTGCTGCCTGTAACCCTGGCCTGGTGTAGCCATGCCCACGCCTTCACCGACGGCACCGACCGTTCCGTCACCCTGGAGAAGATCGCGCAGACGTTCGTGGTACAGAAAGACGGCAGCTTCCGTCTGGATGTCGACAGCGTCATGCTGATCAACGAAGACCGCGCCATCAAGACCAATGCCCAGCACCCGTTGAGCTACAACCGGTCACTGGAAACGCTGGAAGTGGTCGAGGCTTATACGCAAAAGCCCGACGGGCGCAAAGTGCAGGTGGATGCCGCGCACATCAAGGAGCAGCAAGAGCAGGCGTCTGCCCAGGCACCGATGTTCCAGGACTCGGTCAACAAGGTGGTCATCTTCCCCGAGGTTGCGGTGGGTGACCGGCTGGTGCTGCGTTATCAACGTAACCGCTCTACGCCATTGTTCCCTGGGCAGTTCGAAGACATCACCGTGCCGCAGTTCTACCCGGTCGGGCAGTTTTCGCTGACCTACGAGATGCCCCAGGGCATGCCGCTGCAGGCCGATGCCCGTGGTTTCAAGGCGTCGCCGCCTGCCACGAGTGATGGCCGTACAGTGTATCGCTGGGACTATGTACCGGGGGCGCGGGCGCGGATCGAGACGGGGGCGGTGTCGTACCTGGATTACGGCCACTACCTGGCAGTGTCGACGTTCTTAGGGTTCAAGGACTTCGCCCAGGCCTATCAGACCAGGGCCACGGTCGAGGTCACCCCTCAGATCAGCGAGCTGGCGAAGCGCCTGACCGCCGGTGTGCCCACAGCCCGGGAAAAGGCCCTGACCCTCAGTGATTGGGTGCGCCAAAATATCCGCTATGTGGCGGTGTATGTCGGTGCTGGCGGGGTGGTGCCGCATGCCGCGCAAACCGTGCTGGACAACCGCTACGGCGACTGCAAGGACCATGTTGCGCTGCTGGAGGCGCTGCTGAGCGCGGCAGGTATCAGGAGCACACCGGCGCTGGTGAACCAGGGCAACGCCTATGTGTTCCCCAAAGTGCCGACCTTGGGTGTACTGAACCATGTGATCACCTATGTGCCGAGCCTGGACTTGTACCTGGACTCGACCGACCCGTCGATCGCGGCGGGTTACCTGCCGTTGACCGTGCTGAACAAGCGCGTGCTGCTGACGGCCACCGGCGAGTTCGGCAAAACCCCGGCCATGCAGCTGAACCAGGTTTCCAGTGATTTGCTGTTCAAGGTCAAGGCCGATGGTGCCGCCGACTTCACCAACGTTTCCACGGTGAAGGGCTGGGCCAGCGAGATGAGCCGCTTTGGCTTGCAACTGATGAAACCGGCAGACCGCGACATGCTGGTGGAAAAAGTGCTGGCCGCCTACGGCCAGCGCGGCAGTGGTTCGTTCAAGGTCGCGCCGCCCGTGGGCAATGGCGATTTTGTCAGCACCGTCGACGGGCGCACGGAAAACCTGGTCAACCTGCCAGGGCCGGTGGGCGTGGCGACCCTGACCAGCCTGGCGGGCGGTATCTCGCAGAATGTGTACAGCTTCACCCTGGAAAAGGACCGCAACCAGAGCTTTGTGTGCATTTCCAACGACACGGTGGAAACGTCGCGCTTCGAGTTCCCGGCCCAGGTCAACGTGCTGGCGATCCCCAAGCCTGTGAAGGTGCACGATGGCAATGTCGACTACAGCGCGCGTTACACCCAGGATGGCAATGCGGTGGTGGTGGAGCGGCATTTCAAGTTCAGCCGACCGGATGTGGTTTGCACGCCAGAAGACTTCACGGCCATGAAACCGGCCCTGGAGGCGATGATTCGCGACCTGCAGAGCCAGATCATCGTGCAGGCGGGGTAAATGGAAGAGGTGCAATTCGCCCTTACCATTTGCCCAGTGCCTGGTCTGTGACCCAGTCTATGAACGCCCGCACCTGCGGGCGTTTCAGTGCTTGCTGGTGGGCCACGGCATAGTAGGCGAACCGCGCCGGCCATGGCCTGTCCACCGCTACCACCAGCCTGCCGCTGCGCAGGTCTTCTTGCGCGTGGTGGTCCTGCACCAGCGCAATACCTTGCCCAGCCAGCGCCGCACGCAACAGCAGCAGGTCTTCATCGAAGCTCGGGCCGCGGCTGCAGCGGCCATCCACGGTGCAACCATGCGCCTGCAGCCACAAGGGCCAGTCGGCACGTTCGCCATCTTGCAGCAACGGATAATACAGGCAGTCCGCGGGGGCTTCGATCGCTGGCCCGCTGGCCAGCAGCGCAGGGCTTGCCACCGGCAACAGCACAGGTGCCATCAGGGCGATGCTCTGCAGCCCAGGGTAATGCCCCAGGCCATGACGCAGCGCCACATCGACGCGGTCGCGTTGCAAGTCCACCAGCTTCGCTGACGCCTCTACCCGCACCTCGATGTCCGGGTGGCGGGCATTGAAATCGCCCAGGCGCGGTACCAGCCAGGTCGCGGCGAAGGCAGGCACGGTGCTGACGGTCAGGGTGGGCGTGCGGGCCACGGTTTGCAGTTCGGCCAAGGCGCTTTCGATCTGCCCGAAGCCGCGTGACAAGCCCGGATACAGCGTGGTGCCGGCGTCGGTCAGTTGCACGCCCTGTCGGGTGCGTACCAGCAGCGTGACGCCCAGGCGCTCCTCGAGCAGGCGTATCTGCTGGCTAATCGCGCCCGGCGTCACCCCCATATGCTCGGCGGCGGCTTTCAAGGTGCCAAGACGGGCTGTTTCGGAGAACGCGCGCAAGGCAAGCAAGGGCAAGACGGCGCCCATGGGCTGCTCCTGTGTTTAGAAAATCTAAAGTTATATGGCAGAACATATCGTTTCTTATTCCAACCAGTGGTGAATAGGATAACGCTCGGATCAACTGCCAAACATTAGTTTTTCTGAGGGATTGATAGAATGTCCGTTTACGATCCGACGTTGTCGGCTGTTACTCGCGGCGCCGATGCCAGCGCGTTTGCCAACCACCCCGGTTACTGCCGTATGTTCGCCCCCCAGCGGCTGACGCTGGGCGTGTTCCTGCCATTGCGCGCCTACCAGGGCGACATGCATGTATTGCTGGGCCAGGCTGAACAGGTGCGGGCCATTGACCGGCTGGGCTTCGCTGCCGTGTGGGTGCGCGACGTGCCATTGTTCGACCCATCGTTCGGTGATGCTGGGCAGGTGTTCGACCCATTCGCCTACCTGGCCTTCCTGGCCGCTCAGACCCAACGCGTAGCACTGGCCACCGGTAGTGCCATTTTCACCTTGCGTCACCCCATCGACCTGGCAAAAGCAGCGGCGACACTGGACTGCCTGTCGGGCGGGCGGCTGGTGCTGGGTATTGCCTCGGGTGACCGCGCCGTTGAGTTCCCCGCTTATGGCCTGGCCCATGAAGCGCGCGGCGAGCGTTTTGCCCTGGCGGTGGACTATGTGCGCCGATTGCTGGCGGGGCACACGTCGATCGACTCGCCTCTGGGGTTGGTGCGCGATGCCCAGCTGTTGCCCAGGCCGCTGAGTGGGCGTATTCCGTTGGTGGTTACCGGCCGTTCGCAACAAAGCCTGGAGTGGCTGGGCGAGTATGCCGACGGCTGGCTGAGCTACCCGGACGCCAGCCACGATGCCATGGGGCGCACGCGCCTGGCCGAGAAGGTCCGCGCCTGGCGTGCCGCAATCCCTGGCGGCGGCTTCCGCCCGCACTTGACCAACGAGTGGATTGACCTGGTCGATGACCCGCATTTTCCACGCACACCCGTGCAGGGCGGCTACGTGTTGAAAACCGGGCGTCAGGGGCTGATCGACTTGCTAGGCGAGTGGCAGGCGGCAGGGGTCAACCATGCCGCGCTGGGCATTCACAAGGCGCAACGGCCTGTGGCAGATATCCTCCAGGAGCTGGCGCAAGAGGTGCTACCGCTATTCCCCAGCCTGCCGGGGCCGCAGCCAATGTGTCAGGACTGGTAGATGCCCGGCGGGCTGGGCGCTGAGTCGCAGACCGGTCAGAAATCCCAGCGGGTGGTGACCATCAGGTTGCGTGGTTCGCCATAGTAGGTCGTATCGAAGTTGCCCAGCCCGGTCAGGTAGACCTTGTCGAACACGTTGTTGGCGTTGACCGTAAAACTCAGGTGCTCGTTGTACTGGTAGCGGGCCATCAAGTCGACCAGGGTGTAGCCGCCTTGCTTGATGCGGGTGTAGTCATTGGCGACCGGGCTGTAGATGTTGCCATAGAAGCCGCTTTGCCACCTCAGCCCGCCGCCTACGGTCACCGGATCGAGTACACCAGGCAGGCGGTAGGTATTGAACAGCCGCACTACGTGTTCAGGCTTGGTGGTTGCCAACGGGAAGCCGAATATCCGCTGGTCGTCGGCATCGCGGGTACGGGCATAGGTATAGCCGGCGGTGATGTTCCAGCCGGGCGCCAGTTCGCCGGCCAGTTCCAGTTCGACACCTTTGGTGGTTGCACCGTCGATAGCTTTGTAGATGCCTTCGTTGGTTACCGGGTTGGTGCCGACGTTGGAGGCGACGTTATCTTGCTCGATGCGGAAGAACGCCAGGGTGCCGTTCAGCCGGCCATCGAACCAGGCGGCCTTGAAACCTGCTTCATAACCATCGCCTTCCACCGGTGCCAAGGTCGCGCCGTTGATGTCCTTGTACACTTGCGGCTGGTAAATGGAGGTGTAGCTGGCATAGGCCGAGTAGGTGTCGTCCAGGTCGTAGACCACGCCCGCGTAGGGGGTGACCACACCGTGTTCCTTGTAGCTCGCGTGGGTGTCGCTCAGCGAAGACGTTGGGTAATAGTCTTCATCATCGTTGTACTTGAAGGTGCTGACGCGGGTGCCAAGGATGACCGAAAGCTTGTCGGTCGGCCGCAGGCGGGTGGCCACATAGGCGCCGTTCTGGCTTTGCGTGGTGGTGTAGTCGCCGTTTTTCGGGAAGTGCTGCTCGGGCAGTTTGCCGTTCCAGTCGAAGATGGAACCGGGCACCCTCTCGAATGCGCTGCCGTCGTAGGTATCACCGGTCTGCCGCGAATGCGAGGTCATGAAGCCTGCCACCAGGTCATGCTCGCGGCCGAACAGGGTGAACGGCCCGGATACATTCAAGTCTGCGGTGTTTTGCACGCGGTGGCCTTCCCAGCGCCCCCAATACAGGAACATCCCTTCGCCGGTGACCGGGTCCGGGTTGCCGCCGCTGGCAGAAGCCAGGCGTGTGTCGTGATCGCTGATCATGTGGTTGAGGCTGAATTTGACCTTCCAGTCATTGACCAGGGCCTGCTCCAGCGAGCTGAAGTAGGTGGTGGACTGGAAGTCGCGACGGCTCCAGTCGGCTGCCGGGTTGTGTGCGCGCGAAAAGTCGGTGCGGCTGCCGTCGGAGAAGTACGTCGGGTTGCCGGTCCAGGACGACCCGCGCGGGGTAGTGGCCTGGTTGTCGATGCCGAATGTCAGCAGCGTGTCGGGTGTCAGGTCGGCTTCGACAATGCCGTAGTAGACGTCCTTTTTCTGCTTGTAGTGGTCCAGGTACGACTTGCGGTCCTGGTAGGCACCCACCAGGCGGCCGCGCACGCTACCGCTGTCGTTGAGCGAACCGGAAATGTCACCTTCGGTGCGGTAGTTGTCCCAGGAGCCGGCGCTGGCGGTGATCGACGCCTTGAAGTCGTGAGTGGGCTTCTTGCGCACCAGGTTGACCGTGGCAGATGGGTCGCCAGAGCCGGTCATCAGGCCGGTCGCGCCCTTGATGACTTCGATACGGTCATAGGCGGCCATGTCGACATGGGTTACGCCCTCGTCGTAGACCCCGTCATAGATGGTGTTGATGCCATCGTACTGGTAATTGGTGATGGCAAAGCCGCGTGCGGAGTACTCCATGCGTTCGCTGTCATAAGCCTGGACTGACACCCCAGGCGTGTTGCGCAGCACGTCGCCGATGTCTTGCGAGCCGTGGTCGTCCATGACCTGGCGAGTGATCACGCTGACCGACTGCGGTGTCTCACGCAGGGTCAGTGGCAGCTTGGTTGCAGTGGTAGAACCACCGGTGGTGTACGCACCGGTACCCTCGGTGACGTTACCCAGCCCCAGGGCATCGACGCGGCTGGGTGCCAACTCCACCACATCGCCCTCGCCGGTGTTCAACAGCAGCGAATAGCGCCCGTCACTTTCCTGTATGGCTTGCAACCCGGTACCGCCCAGCAGCATTCGCAAGGCCTGCTCTACGCCATAGCGCCCGTCGAGTGCCGGCGAACGTTTACCGCGCGTCAAGTGCGTGTCGAACGACAGCACGATGCCGGACTGCGCAGCGAACTGAGTCAGTGTTTCGCCTAAGTCACCCTGCGGCAGGTGGTAATCATGGGCTTGGCTGGCACAGGCGGCGCCGGGCCCACCGAGCAGGGCAGCCAGCATCAGGCAGGTGCGCAGGCCTGGCGCAGTGAAAGGCCTGGGGTTGAAGCGGCGGGTCATGTTTGCGTTTCTCATGTAGGTAAGTGTCGGGTTACCTATGAGTCGGATAAGCCGCAGCAAAGTGATCAGGTAGGGCGAGTTTATTTACACCGCCGTGACCGTTACCCAGTAGCGTGTGCGCGCTTGCACCTGCACCGGCAGGGACGTGGCCAGTGCCCGCAGAATCTGGTCGGTATCACTCAGCTTGTAGGTGCCGCTGATGCGTAGGCCTGCCACCGACTGCGCGCAGCGCAGCCAGCCCGGGCGGTAGCGTGAAAGGTTGGCGATGAACGTGTCCAGGCGCTGATCGTTGGCAATCAGCAAACCCTGGCCCCAGGCATCAGCTGCCAGCGCGACAGCTTCCACCGAGGAGAAGCCCTGTTCGTTGAACTGGCAACGCTGGCCGCTCGCTAGCTGAAGGGTTTGGCCCGAAGCCAGCTTCACCTGTGCCTGCTGGGCGAACACCTCAAGGCTGCTGCTGTCTTCGAACAGCCGCACGGCAAAGCGGCTTTCGCCGGCCTCGATGGTGCCGTTACGGGTAACGACTTTACAGGTCTGGCGTGCCGGCACCGTTACCATCAACTCACCTTGGCGCAGGCGCAGCCACGGCGCTTCGCGCAGGTCACCTACATCCGTTGCCGAGGCAGTGTTGAGGACCACCGCAGTGCCATTGTTCAGCAGTAGCGAACGCTGTTCGCCTACGCCGGTACGCACGTCTGCCAGCCACGCAGACTGCTTCACCTCCCGGTAGCCACCCAGGCTCAGAGCACCGCCGCCCAGAAGCACCAAGCCGGCCTTGACCACCCGCCGCCGGCTGGCGTGCCGGCCGTGTGCCGCCAGCGCCAGCACGCGTGCCGAAGCGGGGTTTTCGCTTGCTGCCATGCGCGTTTGCAGCCGCTCGGCCTGCTGCCAGGCCCAGCTATTGACGGGTGTCGCATTCAGCCACAGCTGCCAGGCTGAATAGTCACTGGCCTGCACGTCACCGCTGTTGAGCTGGCTGAACCAGTGCGCAGCCTGGCGCAACGAAGCCCGCTGCTCGGCATCCAGGTGCACGCTCACAGGCCTAGGCCAAGGCTGTAGATCATGCAGTGCTCGGCCGCTTTGGCAACGTAACGGCGCACACTGACTTCGGAAATGCCCAGCTGCGCGGCGATTTGCTTGTAGGGCATGCCATCGATCTGCGAAAGCAGAAATGCCTCGCGCACCTTGGGCCCGAGCGAGGCCAGCATGGCGTCGAGTTCGAACAGGGTTTGCAGCAGGGCCAGGCGTTGCTCGGGGGAGATGTCCAGTGCTTCGGGTTGCTCGGCGAGCACCTGCAGCCAGGCCCGTTCCAGGTGCACGCGGCGCAGGTGGTCGATCATCAGACGGCGTGCGATGGTTGCCAGGTAACCTTTGGGTTCGCGCACGGCTTCGAGTTTTACCGCAGCGTCGGCGGCAGACATGACGCGCACGAACACATCCTGAACGAGGTCTGCGGCCAGGTGGCTGCAGTTGACTCGCGGTTTAAGCCAGTTATGCAGCCATTTGCTCTGGGCCCGGTATAGCTGGCTGACTTGGGAAGTGAACGCTACGTCCGGGGTACTCATCCATGCCGCCTGAAAATGCTTGCAAATGTTAATGGTTCGCATTTTAGGCAGAGTGTTTCAGGCTTTGCAATCACTGCTCCTGTGCCGGCAAGTCAGCTCAGGCTGAGGTGGCGCGCTCGGCAGGGTCTGCTCCGCGCGCCGGGTTGTGCTTGTTTCTGCGGGTAAACAGCAGACGTATCATGGTATTCCAGCAATAGGCCACCAGCACCCCACCAGCGAGTGCCAGGGCCACCTCGAACAGCGGGTGCCTGGACACATGGTCCGCCACGGACTGGAACTGGAAATGCGTCAGGTAGATAAACAAGGTTGAAGAGGCGATCACGGCGCCTGCCCGGGCAACCAGGGCCGGGACCGGCACCGAGCGAAACCAGATCAGCGCCAGCATCGCCGGCAGGGCGATGTCGACATAGCGCGTGAACGCTTCCCAGCCAACACCGGCCACCGCCATCAGGTCCAGCTCGCCGACCACCAGCACGGCTACTGCGCTGGCCACCCATTTACGCGCGGTGGTGTCGGCGTGGTGCACGGCCATGCCCAGCACCATCACCGCCAGGAAGTGCTGCGGTACCCGGTGGAGCAGGGCACTGGCGTCGAATACGAACTGGTTGATGAGCACATCCAGCGCCACCAGCGCACAGGCCGCGATGATCAGGCAGCGGAACGGGTCGGCCACGACGACCCGGCGCACGCGCCTGATCGACAGCAGCAGGCCAATGATCACGATCATCTGCACCAGCACTTCGATGTACCAGTAGTTGAACAGGCTGACCTCGCTGGCCGGGAACCAGTTGGACACCAGCAGCAGCGATTGCCAGTGCAACCGGTCGAACACCAGCTGGATCAGTGCTGTGTACAACAGCGTCGGCACCACGATGGCTGCCAACGACCTGAGCAGCGTGCGTGCATCACCACGTGCTTCGATGGCCTTGAGCTGAAAGCGTGCCAGGCTGATGCCGGAAACCAGGAACAATACCGAGGTTTCACCGACGATCAGCCAGTGGTCGAATTCGCTCAGGTGGCCAACCACAATCAGGATGATGGCGAGCATGCGCACGAACACCGGCATTTCCATCACCCGCCACGCGCCCTTGGGCGGCGCGCTCAGCTCGGCCAGTTGGCACACTGGCAGGGTTTCCCAGCGCTCTGGCAGGTGGCCGATCAGCGCTTCCAACACCCGCGAGGCCTGCACGAAAGATATCGAGTCGCCACCCAGCTCGACAAAGCTCAACCTGGCGTCCAGGCGCGGCACCTGGAGAATGCGTGCCCAGGCCGTGCTGAGCTTTTCGGCCAGCGGGGACAACATTTGGTTGGCACTGTCGTCGAAGGGGGCAGGCAGGGCGCGTTTGTCGACCTTGCCGTTGGGCGTGAGCGGTAGGGCATCCAGGAACACGAACAGCGCCGGCACCATATAGTCCGGCAACTGGCCGGCGAGCGCCTGGCGCAGCTCGTCAGCCCGGGTAGCCTGCTGTGCGACGCAATAGGCAACCAGGCGGGTCGCCCCGCCATCCTGGTTGGCCACCACCACGCATTGCCCGATGTGTGGTTGACGGGTGATGGCGTTCTCGATTTCCGCCAGCTCGATGCGATGGCCGCGGATTTTCACCTGGCTGTCACCGCGCCCCAGAAAACTGGCGCTGCCATCGGCCAGGTAGGTGCCCAGGTCACCGGTGCGATAACAGCGGTCGCTTGCACTGCCGGTGAACGGGTTGGCGATGAACTTGGCCTCGGTCAGTGCCGGGTCGTTCCAGTAGCCCAGCGACAGGTACGGGCTGCGGATCAGGATTTCGCCGGTTTCACCTTCGCTGACCAACTGGTTGGCCGGGTTGACCACCAGCAACTGCGCATCGGCAATGCCTTTGCCCAAGGGTACGCGGGCATCGACCGCCTCCGGTTCGAGGGTATGGAAAGCCATGGCTTGCGGGGTTTCGGTGGTGCCGTAGAAGTTCACATTGACGGCATTCGGTGCGATGGCGCGCACCTGCTGGTACTGCGCCGGGCTGAGCGCATCACCGCCCCAGAACAGGTAGCGCAGTTGGCCGAGCACCTGGCTATTCATGTGTGCGCCGGTTTCGATCAGCTTGCCCAGTGGTGGGGTGAGGTGGATCACGCTCACGCCGTGCTGGTGAATCCAGCTGGCCAGCCGTGAGGGGTCGGTCAAGGTCGACTGGGCCGGGCAGGCGAGGGTCGCGCCGATCGACAGTGGCGTGAACACGTCGCGGTACACCGGGTCATGACCCAGGCCGGAAAGCAGCGAGAAGGTGTCAGCTTGGGTGAAGCCATGCTGTTGCACATGCCAGTCGATGAAGTGCACCAACGGCGCGTGGTGGGTGACGATGCCCTTGGGCTCGCCGGTGCTGCCCGAGGTGAAGGTGATGTAGGCCGGTTGCTCGGGGCTGACAGCGGGCAGCGCGACAGGTTGGCGAGGGAAGGCTTGCTGTGCTGCAGTGGGGGCTTCTGGCACCGCAGCGACAATGAACTGGCCGGCGTCCACGGTTGCCTCGCCGCAGCGCAGGACCACGGCAGGCTTCAGGGTGCTGACGATTTGCTTGATGCGCACGGCGGGGTAGGCGGCGTCGGCCACGGTGAAGGCCAGGCCGGCGCGCAGGCAGCCGAGCATGGCGTACACCAGCGCAGCGCTTCGGCTGGCGACGATGACCACACGATCGGCGCCGCTGGCAGCGTTTTCTACCAAAAATGCGGCAATGCCCTGACTGATCTGCTCCAGTTGGGTGTAGCTGCAGGTGGTGTGCTGGGCAATGATGGCAGTGGCATCCGGGCAGCGGCTGGCTTGCTTGAGAAAAGCCTGATGAATCGGCTGCTCGGCACGGTACTCCAGGCGCAGCGTCGGGTTCGGGCGCAGGTCCGGCATGATGGGTGAAGGCTCCGCATGAACGTTGGGGCTGGCTGGTAGCACAACGCTAGTGCAGGGTGGCCGATGGCGCCAATGATTGGAGGCTGCCTTGCGATAGCCGGGTTGGCACGACACTGATTTCGCAGCCAGTCCTAGTGCCCTGTGGGAGCGGGTTTACCCGCGAAGAATCCAACGCGGTGCCTGGCACCGGCTGTGCCGGTGTTCGCGGGTAAACCCGCTCCCACAGAGTGGACTGCCCCTGCTAAATCAATCGGTACTTGTTTGCAAAGCCCGAGGCCGCTGGCTGCGCTGTTCATCATCGGCGCTGGCCGCCGCCTGCAGGCAAAAATCGAACACCACCCGCGCCACTCCGTCCGCAAGCTGTTCAACCTCACCCACCAGCCCGTCACGGGTGGCATGGGCAAAGTCATCCCACAAATATTCGTCCCCCGCCAGGTTGATCTGCGTGGTCAGGTGCCGATACCCCGGTGCGCTGATGAAAAAGTGGATATGCGCGGGCCGCTGGCCATGGCGGCCCAACTGGTCCAGGCAGGCTTGGGTCGGCCCGTCGGCCGGGCAGCCATAGCCGCTGGGTACGATGCTGCGGGCGCGATAGCGGCCCTGGGCATCCGTGCGGATACGCCGGCGCAGGTTGTACTCGGCCTGGCTGGTGTCGAAGTAGGAGTACAGCCCCTGGGTATTGGCGTGCCACACATCGACGATGGCCCCGGCCAGCGGTTTGCCGTGCACGTCCAGCACCTGGCCTTCGAGCAGCATTGGCTGGCCCAGGTCGTGGCCATCGTCCAGCCGAGCTTCGCCTTCGCACAGCGGCGCGCCAGCCACGTACAACGGGCCTTCGATGGTGCGCGGTGTACCGCCGGCATAGCCGGCCTGGCGATCGCGGGCATCGCTGAGCAGGTCGAGGAAGTGCTCCAGGCCAAGCCCCGCCATCAGCAGGCCCGCTTCGTTGCGCCCGCCTAGGCGATTGAGGTAGTCCACCGCTAGCCAGAATTCGTCGTCGCTGATCGCCAGGTCTTCGATCAGCCTGGCGCTGTCCTGCAGGATGCGCAGCACGACCTGCTTCAGGCGTGGGTTGCCCTGGTCGTTGCCTATGCCTGCGGCCTTGGCGAAAAAGGCCTGCACGTCGGGGGAATGGGATATCGCTACAGTCATGGTTGCCTCACCGGTCGTTGTTGTTATTGCGGTGCAAAGGCTTGAGCAAATGCAATGCCAGGTTGGTAACACGCTGAAATCAGGCAGTTTTGTTGTTCAGGCGGGGGTGAAAGCGGGCGCAGGCTCGATCATTTGATCAACCTGCGCCAGTGTCATTGCGCAAATGCTCAAGGCTTGTCGGGGGCTTTCTTCAGCCGATAGGCAAGGGCAGGGCGGGTTACGCCGAGCAGGCGCGCGGCTTCAGAAACATTCTGCCCGCAGCGCTGCATGGCTTCCTGCATCAGCGCGTCTTCGACGGCATCCAGGCCAGTACCGCTGTCGAGAATCTGCGCCACCCAGCCAGGCGCAGCCTGGTCACTGGCCGCGACCAGCCGGCCATCGCTACCCAGGCCGATGCTGTCGATAGCCGGCGGCTCATGCGGGAACAGCGCGTCCAGGCCGATGCTCTGGTTCTCGTCGGTGATGATCACGCCGCGCTCCATCAGGTTTTCCAGCTCGCGGATGTTGCCTGGCCAGTCGTATTGCAAGCACACCTGCAGCGCTCGGTCGCTCAGACCACGGGTTTTCTTGCCGTAGCTTTGGTGCAGGCGGCCGAGAAAGTGCTCGATCAGCAGCGGGATGTCTTCGCGGCGCTCACGCAGCGCCGGAATGTGCACGGGGAACACGTTCAGCCGGTAGAACAGGTCGGCACGGAAACGCCCGTCCTTGACCGCCTGTTCGAGGTTCTCGTGGGTGGCAGCGATCACCCGCACGTCCACCGGCCGCGTACGGCTGTCGCCCACCCGCTCCAGTTCGCCCTCCTGCAGCACGCGCAGCAGGCTGGCCTGGGCTCGCGGGGTTAACTCGACGATCTCGTCCAGGAACAGCGTGCCGCCGTTGGCCCGCTCGAAGCGCCCCATGCGAGCCTGCTGGGCGCCGGTGTAGGCGCCTTTCTCGACGCCGAACAGCTCGGCTTCGATCAGGTCTGGCGGGATGGTCGCGCAGTTCAGCGCGACGAATGCCGCGCCGGCACGCTCACTGCGCAGGTGCAGGCTGCGGGCGATCACTTCCTTGCCCACCCCGGCTTCACCCAGCAGCAATACCGAGGCCTTGCCTGGGGCGACCTTGTCGGTGAGCGCGCAGCAGCGCCGGTAAACCGCCGACTGGCCAATGCCGTAGAACTGCCCTGACTCGTATTGCAGGCGCTGGCGCAGGTTGGCTACCTGCACCTGCAGCGATTGCAGCTCGTCGATTACCGGGTCGCTCTGGAAGTAGCGCAGGAAGGTCTCGGCATCGTCCCATTGCTCCACCGGCTTGCCGATGATGCGGCACTCGCTACCACCGCAGCCACGGCAGCTGACTTCCTTGTACAGCACCTGACGGCCAAGGAAGAACGAGCTGTAGCTGATGGCGTAGCCGAGCAGCATCCAGCACACCGGCTGCTCGGAATGCAGGCCTTCTGACTGGCAGTTTTCCACCTCGAAGGAATCCTGCCACTCGATGTCGGCGTAGAAGTGGCCGTTGTCCAGGTCGATTTCCAGTTGCTGCGGGCGCACCTTGACCATGCCTTTGAGCGAGTGCAACTGCGGGCCGATGAAGAACATTTCCACCGGGTTGCCGTTGGGCCGCAGCTTGCGGGCAAGCTCGGCGTCCTTCAGGCCTGACTGGTAGCCCAGGCGTAGGAAGAAGCCTTTGGCCCGTTCTTCGCCGAGCATTTCGATCAGCTCGCGACGCATGCTGGCCATGGTCGCAGCTTGCACCAGCAGCATGCGTTGTTCGTCCAGCCAGATCTTGCCTTCGGTGCCTTCGAACCGTACCCGCTCGGTCAGGTCTTTCAGCGCCGGTGCAGGTTCAGGCGCCCTGTACTGGGTAATCATTCGCTTGCGCCCCTTGCTTGTAGTTGTATGGGGATTTGGCGTGCACCCGCTCAGGCTGGGCGGGTTTATCGGTCACGCCGAAACGACCTCGGTGTTGCAGGCAAGGCCCGGGTCGCTCTCTTTTCTAAACCGCCTGAAAGCCGCGCAAAAGTCAATCGCTGGCCGCATTGGCCATTTGCTCCATCCGCCTTGGCCCGATTGAGCAAATGATCAAACGAGCAGGCTTCTGTGTGCGGGCAGGGCCACGTCCGGTTAGCGTCAGTAGAAATTAAAACTCATAAAAAACAATGAGTTGAATGAATTTTTATTTGATTTGAAAGTGCCTGGCACAGCCGTTGCTCTAGCCCTTGGCACGTCCAGCCGGAGCACCAGCGCATGACCTCAGCCACCCCTTCTTTCGAACAGATGCCGCGCTACGTCCGCGTACGCAGCGAACCGGATGCGGCCTTTGTCGAGTTCGACTTCGCCATCGGTTACCCGGACCTGTTCGTCGAACTGGTCCTGCCGCGCACTGCCTTCGCCAGCTTCTGCGCCAGCAACCGAGTGCGCCACATGGATGCCGCGATGGCCGCTGCCGTCGATGCCGACATGCAGAAGTGGCGCTATGGCGAAAGCCGCGACGCGGACGAGTGAAGCGCCGCTTGCCGGCGCATTGCATCCCCACAACAACAAGTACAGGACGCCTTGCATGAGTATCGAGATCAAGACGGCCACGGTCGAGCCGATCCGCCAGACCTTCAGCCACACCCGCCGCCGTTTCGGTGACAAGCCGGCCAGCCGTTATCAGGAAGCCAGCTTCGACATCGAAGCCGCCAGCAACTTCCACTACCGCCCGCTGTGGCAGCCCGACAAGCTGCTCAACGACCCCAGCCGCACTGCCGTGCAAATGGCCGACTGGTACGCCGTCAGCGACCCGCGCCAGTATTACTACGGCACCTACGTGCAGGCCCGGGCCCGCATGCAGGAAAACGCCGAGCACAGTTTTGCCTTCTGCGAAAAACGCGAACTGCTGACCAGCCTGCCTGCCGAAACCCGCGCCCTGATCGCGCGCCTGTTGCTACCGCTGCGCCATGCCGAACTGGGCGCCAACATGAACAACAGTGGCATTGCCGCCGACGCGTTCGGCACCAGCGTCACCCAGATGCACATGTTCCACGCCATGGACCGCCTGGCCATTGCCCAATATCTGTCGCGCATGGGGCTGTTGCTGGAGGACGACGGCCTGGCACTGCTGGCCGAAGCCAAGCAGCGCTGGCTGGACGAGCCAGCCTGGCAAGGGCTGCGCCGTTACGTGGAGGACAGCCTGGTGCTGCGCGATTGGTTCGAACTGAGCCTGGCGCAGAACCTGGTCAGCGATGGCCTGCTGTACCCGCTGTTGTTCGAGCACTACGACGCGCAACTGGTGGCCGCCGGGGCAGGGCAGCTGGGCATGCTCACCGAGTTCATGCGCCTGTGGTTCGCCGAGAGCCAGCGCTGGGTCGATGCCCTGGTCAAGACCGTGGTTGCCGAAAGCCCGCACAACCGTCAGTTGATCGAGGGCTGGGTCAGCCAATGGCGCGGCCGCGCCGTGCAAGCGCTGCTGCCACTGGCCGAGGCCGGCCCCGGCCGCGACGCGCTGGATGCCTGTGACAGTGCCTTCGGCGCACGCCTGAAAAAACTCGGCCTCAGTGGAGATGCCGCATGACTTCCCTCGTTTATATCGCCTTCCAGGACAACGACAGCGCCCGCTACATCGTCGAGGCCATCACCCAGGACAACCCCCATGCCCAGGTGCAGCACCAGCCGGCGATGATCCGCGTGCAGGCCGAAGGGCGCCTGGAAATTCACCGCGCCACGGTGGAAGACAAGCTTGGCCGTGAATGGGACGTGCAGGAAATGCTGATCGACGTGATCACCCTCGGCGGCAACGTCGAGGAAGACGAAGACTGCTTCGCCCTGCACTGGAACTGATCCGCACAACGACAAGAACAAGGGAGACCACCATGGCCGCCAAGCGCCTCAACCAGAAAGACAAGTACCGCTGCCTGACCCGTGACCTGGGCTGGGAGCCGAGCTACCAGAGCAAGGAAGACATCTACCCCTACGAGCGGTTCGAAGGCATCAAGATCACCGACTGGGACAAGTGGGAAGACCCGTTCCGCCTGACCATGGACGCCTACTGGAAGTACCAGGCCGAAAAAGAAAAGAAGCTGTACGCCATCTTCGATGCCTTTGCCCAGAACAACGGCCACCAGAACATTTCCGACGCCCGTTATGTCAACGCCCTGAAGTTGTTCCTGAGTGGCGTCACACCCCTGGAGTACCAGGCCTATCAGGGCTTTGCCCGGGTTGGCCGGCACTTTGGCGGTGCCGGCGCACGGGTGGCCTGCCAGATGCAGGCCATCGACGAGCTGCGCCACGTGCAGACCCAGGTGCACGCCATGAGCCACTACAACAAGCACTTCAACGGCCTGCATGACTTTGCCCACATGCACGACCGGGTGTGGTTCCTGTCGGTGCCCAAGTCGTTCTTCGAGGATGCCCGCACGGCGGGCCCGTTCGAGTTCCTTACCGCCATTTCGTTCTCGTTCGAGTACGTGCTGACCAACCTGCTGTTCGTGCCATTCATGTCGGGTGCGGCATTCAACGGCGACATGGCCACGGTCACCTTCGGTTTCTCGGCGCAGTCCGATGAAGCCCGGCACATGACCCTGGGCCTGGAGGTGATCAAGTTCCTGCTGGAGCAGCACGAGGACAACGTGCCTATCGTGCAACGCTGGATCGACAAGTGGTTCTGGCGCGGCTACCGGCTGCTGACCTTGGTCGGCATGATGATGGACTACATGCTGCCAAACAAAGTGATGTCCTGGGCCGAAGCCTGGGAGGTGTATTTCGAGGAGGCCGGCGGCGCGCTGTTCAAGGACCTGGAACGCTATGGCATTCGCCCGCCGAAATACGTCGAGCAGACCACCATCGGCAAAGAGCACATCAGCCACCAGGCCTGGTCGATCTTCTACCAGTACAGCCAGGCCACCAACTTCCACACCTGGATCCCTACCGACGAAGAACTGGACTGGCTGTCGGCCAAGTACCCGGACACCTTCGACCGCTACTACCGCCCGCGCTACGAGCATTGGCGCGAATTGCAGGCGCGCGGTGAGCGCTTCTACAACCCGACGCTGCCGATGCTGTGCCAGATCTGCCAGATCCCGCTGGCCTTCACCGAGCCGGATGCGCCGACGCAACTGAGCCACCGTAGCCTGGTGCACGAGGGCGAGCGCTACCACTTCTGCTCCGATGGTTGCTGCGACATCTTCGCCTTCGAGCCGGACAAGTACGTGCAGGCCTGGTTGCCGGTGCACCAGATCCTGCAGGGCAACTGCGGGGGCGGCGATGTCGAGTCGGTGGTGCGCGACTACTACAACATCACCCCCGGCCAGGACAACTTCGAGTACCAGGGCTCGCCCGAACAGCAGCGCTGGCAGGCGCTGCAGGGTGCCGAACGCAAGGTTGTCTGAAGTGCCGATCTGCCAGGGCGCGCTTGTTGCGCCCTGGTTTTCACAAGAACAAGAGGACCAACGCCATGCCCGTGACCGCCATCGGCCGCTACACCGCCCAACCCCTGGACTGCCAGGCCAATTTCCACGGCGCCCAGCTGGTGTACCTGTGCTGGGAAAACCACCTGCTGTTCTGCGCACCGTTCACCTTGCCGGTGGACCCGGCGCTGCCTTTTGCCGCCTTCATCGAACAGGTGGTCAAGCCGGCCATTGCCCTGCACCCGGATGCTGCACAGGTCGATTTTGCCGCCGCCCGCTGGCGCCTTGACGAGCAGCCGTTCACGCCTGACCTGGCCCGTGGCCTGGCCGCCAACGGTGTTGCCCACAAAAGCCTGCTGCACCTGCACACCCCCGGCCTCGAAGGCCTGGGCGGCAGCCACAACTGAGGAATGCCGCCATGAGCTATCAAGTCACCATCGAACCTACCGGTGAGCAGATCGAAGTGGAGGAGGGCCAGACCATCCTGGAAGCCGCCCTGCGCCAGGGCGTCTGGCTGCCGTTTGCCTGTGGCCACGGCACTTGTGCCACCTGCAAATGCCAGGTGCTGGAAGGCGAAGTCGACCTCGGCGCTGCATCGTCCTTCGCCCTGATGGACATGGAACGCGACGAGGGCAAGGTGCTGGCCTGCTGCGCCATCCCGCAGAGTGACCTGGTGATCGAGGCCGACATCGATGTCGACCCGGACTTCGCCGGCCTGCCGGTGCAGGACTACCGTGCGGTGGTCACCCAGCTGGTGGAACTGTCGCCGACCATTCGCGGCGTGCACCTCAAGCTCGACCGGCCGATGGCCTTCCAGGCCGGGCAGTACGTGAACTTGCAGCTGCCAGGTATCGAAGGCTCCCGTGCGTTTTCCCTGGCCAACCCGCCCCAGCAGGCCGACGAGGTGGAACTGCACGTGCGTCTGGTAGAAGGCGGCGTGGCCACCGGGTACATCCACCAGCAGCTCAAGGTGGGCGATGCGCTGGCGCTGTCCGGCCCTTACGGGCAGTTCTTCGTGCGCGGCTCACAGCCGGGTGACCTGATTTTCATCGCTGGCGGCTCGGGGCTTTCCAGCCCGCAGTCGATGATTCTTGACTTGCTGGCGCGTGGCGATACCCGGCGCATCACACTGTTCCAGGGCGCCCGTACTCGAGCTGAACTGTACAACCGCGAGCTGTTCGAGGCGCTGGCCGAGCGCCATGCCAACTTCAGCTACGTGCCTGCTCTTAGCCAGGCTGCTGAGGACGAGCAGTGGCAAGGTGTGCGCGGCTATGTGCACGACGCGGCCAGGCAGCATTTCGATGGCCGCTTCAACGGTCACAAGGCCTACCTGTGCGGCCCGCCACCCATGATCGATGCGGCCATCACCTGCCTGATGCAAGGCCGCCTGTTCGAACGCGACATCTTCATGGAGCGCTTCTACAGCGCTGCCGATGGTGCTGCCGAAGGCCAGCGTTCGGCCCTGTTCAAACGCATCTGAACACCTTCAAGCCCGGCGCCCCGAACGCGGGGGGCCGGCGTGCACCCGACCGATAACAACAACAAAGGTTGACCCGATGAACCCGACCCTAGCGAACCTGCTTCGCCTTGCCGTGTGTGCCTCGTTGTTCGGCGCCGCCAACTTGACCCATGCCACCGAAGGGGGTGGCACCTCGTATCCACTGGGGGCCGAGAACTACATGTCCGGCGCCATGCCGCCACCGGGCTTCTATGGCCAGCTGTTCGTCAACCACTATGAAGCAGACAACCTGCGTGGCAACGACGGGCGCAAACTGCCGGTGGACTTTCGTGTGCGGGCCAATGCCATCGTGCCGCGGCTGATCTGGGTGAGTGACTACACCCTACTGGGCGGTAGCCTGGCGCTGCATGCCATCGTGCCGCTGGTGGACGTCAAGGTCTCGCTCAATGGCCAGTCACAGCACAACAGTGGCCTGGGTGACGTGATCTTCGGCCCGGCACTGGGCTTTCACCACAGCGACAAGTTCCACAGCATCCTGGCCTTCGACATGATTGCCCCCACCGGCCGCTACGACAAAAACGACCTGGCCAACCCAGGGCGCAACTACTGGGTGTTCGAGCCGGTGTATGCGATGAGCTATGTCGACCCGGCGGGGCTCAACCTGGATGCCAAGGTGATGTACGACTTCAACCGGCGCAACCCAGCCACCGATTACCGCTCGGGGCAGGAATTTCATGTGGATTATGCCGTGGGGTGGGGGCTTGGGAATGGTTGGGTGCTGGGGGTAGGGGGGTACTACTATCGGCAGACGACTGACGACAACCTGGATGGCGAGCGCATCGAAGACAACAAAGGCCGCAGCTTTGCCATCGGGCCGTCGATCAAGTACAGCGGCAAGGATGGCTGGTTCGTGACGGCCAAGTGGTCGAAGGAAACCGAAGTGCGCAACCGCGCCCAAGGCGATGCCTACTGGTTGAAGTTGACCTTGCCCTTCTAAGCCTGCGTGGTCCCTGTAGGAGCGGCCTTGTGTCGCGATCGGGCTGCGCAGCAGCCCCTCGGTTTCTGCCGCGCTGCAGAGCGTGCTGGGGCTGCTGCGCAGCCCGATCGCGACACAAGGCCGCTCCTACAAACAACGCAGGTCGCTGGGCGTCAGGCCACATCCACCAGCACAATCTCGCTGTCTTCGATAGCGGTCACGCGCAGTACTGCTTCCTGCTCGATTGCCACGCCGTCGCGCGCCTTGGCCCGCAACCCGTTGACCTCGACCAGCCCCTTGGCCGGCACCAGGTAACCCCGGCGTGCGGCATCGAAGCGGTATTCGGCGGTTTCACCCGCACGCAAGGTGGCCGCCACCAACCGTGCATCGGTGCGAATCTGCAGGCTGTCTTCATCACCGGCACGGCCGCTGGCCAGGGTCACGAAGCCTTCGCCACGTTCGCCTTTGGGGAACGGCCGGCTACCCCACTGCGGTGCTTCACCGGTGCGCTCCGGCACGATCCAGATCTGGAAAATGCGCGTATCGACGTCTTCCAGGTTGTACTCGCTGTGCACGATACCGGTGCCGGCACTCATCACCTGCACATCACCGGCTTCGGTACGGCCCTTGTTGCCCAGGCTGTCCTGGTGGCTGATCGCGCCTTCACGTACATAGGTGATGATTTCCATGTCGCGGTGCGGATGCGGCGGGAAGCCACTGCCGGCTGCAATCAGGTCGTCGTTCCATACCCGCAGGTTGCCCCAGTGCATGCGTGCTGGGTCGTAGTACTCGGCGAAGGAGAAGTGGTGGTGGGCGTCAAGCCAGCCATGGTTGGCGTGGCCGAGGCTTTCGAAGGGTCGCAGTTGCAGCATGATCGTGCTCCTTGAAACAGTGGAATGACGCCATGATGCGCTAAAGAAACATCGAAAATAAGCGTAAATATCGGCTTAAAACAATCTATTTATTGGATTGAATATGCTGCCAAGCGTTATGCGCTTCATCGCCTAATCCACTGATCTGCAAGCATTCGCTGGCGATTTTCCGTCGATGCGGCGAACATGCTCGTTGTTTTGATTTTCAACGGAGTGACCGTGGCCCACGAGCAACCCCAGGCCCTCGCCGACCTTACCCCTCCTGCCCAGTTGCCCTGGTTTCGCCGCCTGGTCGCCCGCCTGCTGGGGCGTGGCCTGACCCGCTTGCAGGCCCAGCACCGTGACTCCTGGTCCCTCGGCCACGCCACTGGCTATGAGGCTGGTCGCCAGGTGCTGGTGATTCGCGATTCGCGCCCCGACACAACCGCTGTGCCTGGCCAGGACGACAACCTGTTCGACGACTGGCGCCTGCCGTTGACAGCCGAGCTGAAGAAGCGCTTCAAGGCGGATGTCGCCCAGCGCCTGCCTACCGAGGCGCAGCCCAGCGCCGCGCAATGGAAGCTGATCTTCAGTGACACCCCTTCCACCTGCGTGGTGGCAGGCGCCGGGGCAGGCAAGTCCACATCGTTGGTGCTGCGCATCCTGCTGTTACGCCATTACCTGGGCTATGAGCTGGATGCAATGACCGTGGTGACCTTCACCCGCGAGTCGCGTAAGGACTTCATCAAGCGCCTGTTGCAGGTCTTCGCCCTGTGGCAGATCAACCTGCAACCGGTGCAGGCCCGCGAGCTGGTGCGCACCTTCCATTCGCGCATCCTGCCGCTGGTGCGCAGCCTGCCGGGCTTCGGCCAGGTGCGAGCATTCGAAACACTGGGCAACGAGATGCCTGCAGGGCGTGAAGCCGAGGCTGACAGCAACCCGTTCGATCTGCGCCTGAACGACGCCCAGCGCCAGCAGCTCAACCAGTGCTACAGCAGCTTGCTGGGCGAGAGCCCGCGTTTTGCCGAGCTGGTAGGCTTGTTGCGCAGCGAAGCGTTGCAGCTCAAACCGCTGGACCCGAACAACCCCGACGTGCAGAAGCGCGCCCAGGTAACCCAATTGGCGGCCCAGCGCGACGATGAACTGTGCGACGTGATCGAGGACCTGTGGTTCGCTGCCGGTGCCTGGCCGATCAAGGGCATCGAACCCTGCCGCGAAACCGTCGATATCCGTGGCAGCCGCTTTCATGTGCATGGCCGTCTGCAAGGCCAGGGGCCGTTGGTGGTGCTGGGCTTCGACCCGGCGGAAAGCGCGCAGTACCAGCGCCCTGGCGCCAAGCTGGCAGTGCGTGCGGAGTGGGCGGTCAAGCGCACGCTGTTGCAGGCTTTCTGCGACAGGCCACTGATCTGGCTGGACAACTACGCCATGGCCCGGCGCCTGGCCGCATCGTTGGCAGGCGATGCGGTGGCTGGCCCCGGCTTCGAGTACAAGGTCAAGGGTGAATTGGCCCCGGCGCCACTGCTGGATGCATTCGTCAGCGCGGCCAACTTCATCGAGAACCTTGGCCTGGACGTTAACAACGCGGTGGCGGCCATGAGCTTCCCGTCCGGCGACAGTGATGCACGGTTCTTCGAAGCCCTGGCGCTGTATTGGAAAGCGCTGGAAATGCACCTGCTGGACCAGTCGCCGCCGGTGATGAGCTACAACCGCATGTTCGCGCTGTTCGGCGAAAACAACCCGGAAAACCTGCAACTGCTGCCCGACCCGTTGCTGCGGCCATTGGCGCACCTGATGATCGACGAGTTCCAGGATGTGTCGCCGCAGATCGTCAGTTGGCTGCGTGCCAGCCTCGCCGAAATCCGCCGACGCGGCCCGGCCATGCATACTGGGCGCCACGCCCAGCATTCGTCGCTGCTGTGCGTGGGTGACGACTGGCAGTCGATCTACGGCTGGCGTGGCAGTTCGCCCAAGTATTTCATGGAGTTCACCAAGGCCTTCCCGTCACCGGCCAACACGCGGGTGATGCTGGTGGACAACTATCGCTGCCAGCAGCAGGTGATCGACGCGGCCGAGCACCTGGTCAAAGGCACCCCGGCGATTGCCGGCAAGAAAGCCCGTGCCAGTGGCCCGGCGGCCGAGCTGCCCGGCTCGCCGGTCAAGGTGTTCGACCGTGACGAGGCCGCCCTGGGCGAAACGCTGATCGAGCATTACCAGCGCGGTGAGACGGTCATGATGCTGTACCGCAAAGGCAGCGACAGGGCCTTGATGGCCGAGCACCTGCAAGGCGTATTGCACGCCGACGCGGCGCTGCCGGCCGAACAGCGTCGGCTGCGCCAACTGACTTACCACAGTGCCAAGGGCCTGCAGGCCGATGCGGTGTTCATGCTGGGTGACTGCCAGTACCTGACCAGCTCGCCGTACAAGAATCAGGTGTATCGCCAAGCCGGCTTGGGCAAGGCTGGTGATGCGCAGCCGTTCGATACGGCGCAGAAGGAAGAGGTGCAACGCCTGGCCTATGTGGCGGTGACCC
Source organism: Pseudomonas sp. NBRC 111132 (assembly GCF_001320565.1). Classification (NCBI taxonomy): domain Bacteria; kingdom Pseudomonadati; phylum Pseudomonadota; class Gammaproteobacteria; order Pseudomonadales; family Pseudomonadaceae; genus Pseudomonas; species Pseudomonas sp. NBRC 111132. The sequence goes on along the minus strand of NZ_BCBI01000015.1, from coordinate 40,609 downwards.
GCGCGGTGCAGCACTGCTACTGGCATGTGGAGGCCGCCAACGGCGATGCCGCGGTGGCCCCACGGGCGTCGAGCCAAGTGGATGGCAGGCAGGCCTTTTTCGAAGACCTGCGCGGGCAGTAGGGCGCTATCTGTTCGGGTCTTGCAGGCGGGTAAGCGTTTCGAGCAACGCTTCGCGCTGCTGCTCACGCCCGGCGTTCAGGCGCCGGCTGGCCAGGTCGTAAGCCTGGCTGCCAAGGTCCATTCTTTGCAATTGACCACTGCCGTCCAACGCTGGCGCGGGCAGCGCCTCGCCGATGGCTTGCAATACCGTACCATCCAGCGAAGTGACGGCTTCGTTTTCAGCGTCCAGGCAATAGTCCAGGTACTGCATGCCTTGGTACCACCGCTCATCCAGCGTGGCGAACTGGCTGGCGAAGTGCTGGGCAAGGTAACGTTGCCAGCTGGGCTGCCGCGCAACCCATGCCCTGCGCTCTGTGGCGGTTTGGTCGAATTGCCGGACGGCGTGTTCGACATTGCTTTCCACCCGTGTCGAAATCATCGCTTCGCGGCGATACAGCATGCCTTGGCTGGTTTCTGGAAAGTCGAGTGGCACTGCCAGTGACTGGCGCAAGGCCAGGCGTATTTCGATCAGGTCCGTCCCGCCAGTGAGCAGGGCGTTGTCACTCAGCTCGTCGAGGCTGTCCAGCGCAGGCACATCAATCCTTGCGGGCTGTGCCTGGGCAGGTAGCCGCTCCAGCTCCAGCAAGCGTGCCTGGCGCGCCAGGCGAGCGAGCTGGATCCGTTCGCCCAGCGCGTTGACCATTTCCCGGCGATAGAGGGTTCTGAAAAAGTTGAACAGGTAGGCGGGGCGCTCTGCTTCCTGGGCCAGTTGGCTGAACACCTGTGCTTCAATTTCGAGGGCGCTGAACGCATCGGTACCGGCGTCGCCACAGGTGGGCGGGTAGTCTTGCGCGACATTGTCCAGATGGGTGCGCAGCGCCTCATCCTGCCCGGCCTGTTCGAGCAACCGCCAGACCTGGTTACTCAGCCCGCGCAAATCCTGCTCGGCTTGCTGCGAGCGAGTCACGCGTTCGATGACATCGCGTAAATGTCGGTTTGCATCGCCCTCGAACAATTCGTTCCAAAGCTGTGTCTGTTCTGGGCTGGCATCCACGAGCCAGAACTCCTCGCTGATATCCGACAGTTGATCGTCGCTGTGCACTTCGACGCCGGCCGCGCGTAGCCGGCGGTTGCTGTTGGCATCCAGGTCGTTTTCGTTGAAGTCCCACAAGGCATCGCGGTTTGCACGCAGGGCATCGGCAAAGGGGCTGGTCAGCAACTGGTTAAGGTCCGGCACCTCGGCGATCGGGTTGTAGCTCAGGCTGAGGTGGCGCAATTGCAGGTCGGCCTGCGCCATCAGTGATGTGAGGCCGCGCGGCCACTCATGCAGGCTGCAGTTGCGCAGTTGCAGGTTGGTCAGGCGGGTCAGACCGGTCAGGTCGGGGGCCTGACCCAGCGGGTTGTTGGTCAAGCGTAGGCCGCGCAATTGGTGCAGGCCGGTGAATCGTGCTGCCAAGGCATCACTCAGCGTAATGTGGTTGTACTCCAGATCAATGTATTCGAGGGGAAGCTGTGCAAGGGTCTGCAGGTCGGCTTCGCTTAGCTGCAGCCTGTTCAGACGCAGGCTCAGCCGGCGCAGGCGGGTCAGGCCGGTCAGGTGTTGGCGCATTCCGTCGGTCAGGCTGCCCAACTGGTTGTTGCCCAGGTCCAGCTCTTCCAGTTGCGGGGTGGACGCCAGTGCACGGAACAGGCCGTCGAAATCGAGCTCTGGGCTTTGCGCCAGGCGCAGGGCGCGCAACGAGGGGAAGCTCTGGAAGAAGTCTGCAGGTAACTGACGGATGCCGATAGCACGAATGTTCAGGGTGGTGATGTGATCGAAGCGCGCCGGCAGTGATGGCAGGGCGTCGACTTCCAGGCCTTGCAGTGTCAGGCTGTCGGGGTCGTCACGGCGCCAGGCGGCATTGAACAGGTCGCGTACCTCGTTGCGTGCGTTGCGCTGGTTCTCGTTGCCTTGACTCGCCCAGTCACGCAGCGTGTTGTCGAGGCTGTTGCGCTCGGTTTCCAGCGCCCTGATCTGCGCCGCTACGTCACCGCGCTGGCGCAGTTGGCCGAGCAAGGTATTGCGCTCGCTTGAACTCAGGCTGGGGTACAGTGCCCGCAATCGTCTATTTGCCGTATTGGTCCAAGGCAGCCTTCCACTGAGTGGGTAGCCAAGGCGGCCATCGGCCAGGCGCATCGGCGAACGGTAGCCCGGCCTGATGGGTTGCTGCCCGATCAGCCGTGCCGCATGCGCCCGGTTGGCAATCGCCACCTCATACCGTTGGTGAGGATCAAGCTCAGGGTGTTCGGCCTTGAGTGCGGCATCCAGCACTTCACTGTCGGCAGTGGCCAGGTCAGGGCGATACAGCCCCAGCAAGGCCCTGCTCAAGCGGGCATGTGCCTGAAGCCGCCGGGCCTCTTCGGCGACGCGCAAAGGCACCCTGCCTTGGGCCAGGCGTAGGCGCTCACTGGCGCAGGTCCTGGCCATGAGCTGCCGGATGGCGCGCCCCGGCAGCCCCGGAAACTGCCTGGCCAGGGGGTGGGCTCGTTCGGCAGGGCTGAGCTGATCCCGTGCGCTAAGGCGGTCGAGTGCATCGGCCAGCAAGGCAGGCGGTTGCTGTGCGGCAACCTGGGTTTGGCGAAGTTCGTCGCCTTGCACACCGGAGCACGCTAGCGCTGCCTTCAGCGCTTCGTCAGTCAGGCCGTCACTGATTGGCCCTAAGCGGCGCAACAAATACAGGTCATCCCATTCCAGCGGCGTTTCATGTTCTGCGCGCCATGCGCCTGCACCGTATTCGCGCACTACCGGCCGATAAGCCTGTGGGGCCAGTGGGTGGGGGATGCGCCACTGGCCCCGCTCATACACCTGTTCGTAGACAACACCATCGATGCGAATGTAGTGGCGCCCGTCTACCGTGTAACGGCCTTGTGCGTCGGGCTCAAGGTGTTCGGCAATCGATACCGGGCTTGCACGGTCCTTCAACGTGGGGTTCCACAGGTAGTCGTTGCCATCCTTGACGATGCTCTGCATGGCATCGACGAATCCTGAGGCCTTCAGCGCTACGGTGGCGCCGCCCATGGCAGCCACTGTGACAATGTTCAGCAACACCGACTCAAGCTGGGCCACAACCGCTTCATTGTCACCTTCCTCCCACGCTGAAATGCCCTCGAACACGCTGCCCATGATCTGCGCGGCGCCGATGGTCAGCATGATCGGGTTCAGGCAGGGTACGACCATGGCGGCGACATTCAGCACGGTCATGCCCAGGTCCAGCCAGTATTCGATGTTCTGCAAGCGTACCCTGGCGTCAACATCTTCTGTGGGAACCGCCACCTGGCGAGCATCGGCCCGCAGACGTACAAGATGGCGGGATTCCAGCTGTGCCCAAGGGACATCTGGCAAGGTGCTGTCGATGGACTCCAGATGTATCGACTTGCGAGGTTGCCGCTGCGCTCCCTGGTCGGCGTTGCTGTAAAGGGCGCGCTCAAGCTGCTCGTTCAACGCTGCCTGTTGCGATTGCAGCGCCAGGGCGACGAAGCGCTTGCGGTAGTCGTCCTGCAGCAGTTGCTGGCGCAGGTACTTGCGTGCATCGCCCAGCGAGGCAAATTCCCTGAGCGCATCGCCATCTGCCGGGTTGTAGAGAAATACCGGGTCATGGGTGCGGTTTTGCGTGGGCGCGATGAACAGCAGTTCGTGGATCGGGATGCCAAACAATTGCAGCTGCCAGCAACGCAGGGGGCGGCCCTGATAGGTGGGGTCGGCGTTTTCGGCACCGAGGCCATGCAGCGCGAAAGCGCTGGCGTGGCTGAGGTGGCCTTTGCAGGCCGCAATACGGGTTTGCACGCGGAACTCGTCACGCCGTGCGGTGATGGCCAGTGACTGCAGCTCGGCTTTGTTTGCACCGCCGTAGACCTGGTCAAGGTGCTGCTGGTAGCGCTGGCCCAGGTCAAGCGCACGGCACTGGTCGATGAACCCCGCCACCGACATCCCTGCGATTGGCCTGATGTCCTGGCGGCCGTGCTGCAGGCGGCTGAAACGGGTGGTATCGGCAGTTCCTTCGAAATTGTGCAGGGCCGCTTCGAGCAGGCTGCGATACTGCGGGTCACCTTTGGGTACGATCTCGCCCAGCTCACCTGGTACTACAGGGCCACTCGGTATCCCGTCCGGTTGCCTGACGGCGGTGGCTTGATAAACGTATTGCGCCTGAGTGACCGGGGTGTCGATGCCCAGCTGCTTTTGCAGCAGTGGGGCGCAGAACGCAGTGACGCCCTGCAAGTTGCTCAGCGCAGCCTGCAGGGCCCTGCTGCTGGCGTCGCGAGTGGCGATGGCGCGCTGCACGGCCTGACGGGTGAGTGGGTCTGCCTGGCTGTACCAAGGGTAAGCATTGCCTTCGGCATCCTGATAGTCCTTGCGCAAGCGCGCCAGGATGCGACTGGCGTGTTCGCTGTGCAGCGCCTTGCTCCAGCCGGGCAGGGACTGTGTCATTTGCGCGTGGTGGTAAGGGGTGTGGCTCATGTCGTAGCTCCGTGGTCGGTCGCCGCTATGGAGCCGCAGGCGCAGGCGCGAGGTGCGGTAGATAATTGCCTGCCCGAGTCGGTGATGCACATGCGGTTGTCGGCGAGGGGCCAGCAGGTGAGCCGTGGCTGGGCCAAGGTGGTGTGCCGGCCTGACGAGTACGCGCCAGGCACCAGTCAGGGAGAGAGAGCATGCGTTCGCCGTTCAGTCCCAAGGACCATTTACTGGACCTCGACGGTATCGAGATTGCTGTGCGCTGTTGGGGCCCGGAAGAGGGGATACCGGTACTGGCCCTGCATGGCTGGCTGGACAACGCCGCCTCGTTCGAGCGCCTGGCACCGATGCTCGATGGTTGCTTCGTGGTGGCGCCCGACCTGGTCGGCCATGGCCGTTCCGACCATCGTCGTCATGACAGTGGCTATTACCTGTGGGAACACGCCCAGGACATGCTGGCTGTGGTCGACAGCCTGGGCCTGGCGCAGTTTCATGTGCTGGCCCATGGCATGGGCACTGGCGTAGCGTCGCTGCTGGCGGCCATGACCAGTGGCGTTGCCAGCATGACCTTCCTCGACGGCATGGGTGCACCGTTCACGGTGGCCGAGGATGACCGCGTGCAGCACCTGGCACGGGCCTACCGGCTCAAGCGCATGGTACAGCGCAGCCAGTTGCCGGGTTTTGCCGAGCCGGACGCGGGCCGCTTCGACGACCTGGACACCGCCCTGGCGCAACGCCGCGAACGCCTGGACACCGAGCTGTCGGAGGGTGCCGCACGGCTGTTGGCGTTGCGCGACCTGCTGCAACTGGGCGATGGCTATTGCTGGCGCCACGATCCACGGCTGGTGCTGCCCGAACCCATGCCGCTGACCGAGCGCGAAGCCTGCGACCTGCTCAGCCAGATCCGCTGCCCGTTGTACCTGCTGTTTGGCCGCCAGGGCGCATTCACTGGTGAGGCCTTTATCCGGCGTCAGGCCGCCTTGCCCAGCCAGGCGAAGGTTTCCTGGCACCCGGGCGGGCACCACTTCCACCTGGACGCCCCGGACCGTGCGCTGGTCGACCAACTGCTGCGTATCTTGACGCGCCATGAAGGGGGCGTGCTGCAACGGTTGGTTAACGAGTAGCTGATTCTGGCCACGCCGGGCGAAGCTGGGCTATGGTGGCGACGGTACTCGCACACACGGCATAAGGAGCCCGGCATGCGACCGTTCGCTATCAAGCACATAGACCATCTTGTTCTGCGGGTCCGTGACCTGCCGCGCAGTGTTGCCTTCTACACCGAGCTGCTGGGCTGCAATGTCAGCCGGGTGCGCGAAGACCTGGGCATGGTGCACCTGGCCACGGGCACAGCGATGATCGACCTGGTGACCCTGGACGGCCCGCTGGGCCAGCCAGGCGGGGCGGCACCGGGGGTGGAGGGGCGCAACCTGCATCACTTCTGCCTGCGGATCGAGCCGTTCGACGAGGCCGCACTGACGGCCTACCTGGAGGCCGCCGGGGTAACGGTAGAGCCTGCGGAAAAGCGTTATGGCGCCGAAGGCGAAGGGCTCTCGCTGTACTGCTACGACCCGGATGGCAACCAGGTCGAGTTGAAGGGGCCGGTGGCGGAGGCGGTATGAGCGGCCTGCACATTCGCGAGCACTGGATCGACACCGCGTCAGGCAAGCTGTTCGCCCAGCAGTGGGTGCCGCTGCAGGCACAGGGGGCGCCTATCGTCCTGTTGCACGATTCGCTGGGTTGCGTGGCCTTGTGGCGCGACTTCCCGGCGCAGCTGGCGCAGGCTACCGGGCACCAGGTGATCGCTTACGACCGCTTGGGCTTCGGTCGTTCCGACGCACACCCCGGCAGGTTACGCCTGGGCTTTGTCGAGAACGAGGCGCAGCAGGGCTTCACGGCCCTGCGCGAGTACTTTGACATAGCTGATTTCATTGTCTTCGGTCACAGCGTTGGCGGCGGAATGGCCGTGGCCTGCGCTGCGGCATTCGCCAGCCAGTGCATGGGGTTGATCACCGAGTCGGCGCAGGCCTTTGTCGAAGCCCGCACACTTGAAGGCATTCGGTCAGCGGACCAGCAGTTTGCCGAGCCTGGGCAACTGCAGCGGCTGGAGCGCTACCACGGCAGCAAGGCCCAATGGGTACTGCGCGCCTGGGTGGACAACTGGCTGGCCGAGGATTTTGCCGACTGGAACCTGGATACCGTTTTGGCGCAGGTTCGCTGCCCCTTGTTGAGCCTGCATGGCGATAACGACGAGTTTGGCTCGTCGGCGCACCCCGAACGACTGGTGGCGCTGGCGGGTGGGCCTGGAGTGGCGCGACTGCTGCAAGGCTGTGGGCATGTGCCACACCGGGAGCAGGCAGAGGTGGTGCTGGCGGAGGTCGTGCAGTTCTTGCAGTAACGGTTTTTTCAAGCCAACGCGGGCGATTTGCAGGCGCGGCCATGCATGCGCCGTTCTTTCAAGCGCTCACCTGGGCTGAGGCTCAACACTGGCGGCTCCTGACTACCTGGAGTCGCCCATGCGCACCCTATACGCCCCACTGTTCTTCTTCGGTTTCATTGCCGCCGCCTTGTCATTGGCAGCCCATCCGTTGTGGCTGGTGCCACTGCTGGCCAGCGCAGTGCTGCTGTCATTCGCCTGTGAGCGGCTCATGCCTTACAAGGCTGCCTGGAACCAGGCACAAGGCGATGGCCGTCGCGACCTGTGCCATGCGCTGTTCAACGAGTGCCTGACCCTCGCCAGCGTGGCAGCCATCCCGCTGCTTGCCCACTGGCTCCCGGAAACGGGCCTGTGGCCGGGTCACTGGCCGTTGGCCTTGCAGTTGCTGCTGGCCATTGCCTTGGCCGACCTGGGCATCACGCTGGTGCACTACGCCAGCCATCGCAGCCCGCTGCTGTGGCGGCTGCATGCGGTGCACCACAGTGTCACCCGCCTGTACGGCTTCAACGGTTTGATGAAACACCCTATACACCAGTTGCTCGAAACCCTGGGGGGCACCTTGCCGTTGCTGCTGCTTGGCTTGCCCGTCGAGGTGGCATCGCTGCTGGCGTTCAGTGTGTCTATCCAGCTGTTGCTGCAGCACAGTAACGTGGACATGCATATTGGCGGCTGGCGCCATGTGTTCGCCTGGGCACCGGTGCATCGCTTGCACCACCTGAAGTACGGCACTACCGGCGACGTCAACTTTGCGCTGTTCTTCCCCCTGTGGGACCGCCTGCTTGGCACGCGGCTGTACCTGCCAGGCTATACGCTGGCGGACGACGACATGGGCATCGGTGATCGGCCGGACTATCCGCAGGCGTACCTGGCGCAACTGCGTGAGCCGTGGGCAAGCGCAGATGTTCAGCCACCGGCGGTATTGCCGGCAGGCCTGCGTCAGGCGTTAGCCGAACGTACGTAGGCGCAAGCGGCGCAAAGCGGCACCTGGGCTGAGGCCGAATTGCTGGCGAACGCTGCGGGTGAAATGCGCCGAATCGGCAAACCCCGCCGCCAATGCCGCTTCGGTCAGGCTGGCGCCGCCCAGCGCCTGTTGCAGGGCCATGCGCAAGCGCTGCCACAGCACCAGCCGGCGCACGGACAATTTCAGTGAGCCGCTGAACAGGCGTTCCAGTTGGCTGAGCGACAGCGCAGCAGTGCTGGCCAGTTCCTGGGCCGGCAAGGCCTGTTCGTCGAGTGCGCGGATGCGCTCGAGGGCTTTTCTCAGGCGCGGGTCGAGCGGCCGGCGCGGCCAGTGCATGAGGCACTCTGCCAATTGCTCTGCGCTGTTGCCGGCTTGCTTGCAGGCCAGGGCAAGGTCTGCCAGGTCGAAGGCCAGCGGCTCGGCAAACACGGTTAGGCACGGTACGCCATGGCTGAGGATGGCATGGGGTTGCCGCGACGCGATGAACACCTGTGGGCCGCTGCAAATCCGCTCGCCCAGGCGCACCTCGACATCCGCACCAAGGCCCACAAGCACCTGATGCGCGTAATGCACATGGCTGTCGGTCCTGCCCAGCGTAGACCGCAGCAGGCAGTGATCGTCCGCCAACCAGATATCGCCCTGCCAGCCGGGTGTTGCCGTGTCGTCCATGCTGCCCTCTGGTGTATGGCCAGGCGGGTGGATATCCCGGCAATCCCGATTATGCTTCATTTACCTTGCTGCGATCCGAGGCGGCCCGCCTCGTCGTGCTTCGCGCAACCCAAAGCAAGCCCCAGCGCCTGGGTGCGACGGTGAAGTGGTTGTGAGGTGCTCCGGCCTGCATGACGACATGACGGAGGCAACCCATGGCGGTTCTCGACAGCGCATCCACGGGCAGTAGCGCGCCCCAACGCGGTATCACCAAGGAGGAGCGCAAGGTCATCTTCGCCTCGTCCCTGGGCACGGTGTTCGAATGGTACGACTTCTACCTGTACGGTTCTCTCGCCGCGATCATCGCCAAGCACTTCTTTGCCGGGGTCAATGAAACCACCTCGTTCATCTTCGCGCTGCTGGCGTTCGCCGCCGGGTTTGCGGTAAGGCCGTTCGGCGCCATCGTGTTCGGCCGGCTGGGCGACATGATCGGGCGCAAGCATACCTTCCTGATCACCATTGTCATCATGGGCCTGTCGACCGCACTGGTGGGCTTGCTACCCAGCTACAGCGCGATTGGCGTGGCTGCGCCGGTCATCCTGATTACCCTGCGCCTGCTGCAAGGCCTGGCCCTGGGTGGTGAATACGGCGGCGCGGCCACTTATGTGGCCGAACATGCACCCAAGGGCCGACGGGGCTTCTTCACCGCCTGGATCCAGACCACGGCCACGTTGGGGCTGTTCCTGTCGTTGCTGGTGATCATGGCGTGCCGCACCGTCATGGGCACCGAGGTGTTCGAAGCTTGGGGCTGGCGGGTGCCGTTCCTGTTGTCGATTTTGCTGCTGGCGATTTCGGTGTACATCCGCATGCAGCTCAACGAGTCGCCGGTGTTCATGAAGATGAAGGCCGAAGGCAAGGCGTCCAAGGCACCGCTGACCGAGTCGTTTGCCCGCTGGGACAACCTCAAGGTGGTGATCATGTCGCTGCTGGGCGGTACCGCAGGGCAGGCGGTGGTGTGGTACACCGGGCAGTTCTATGCGCTGTTCTTCCTGTTGCAGATGCTCAAGATCGAGCCGCAGACCGCCAACCTGCTGATTGCCGGCTCGCTGCTGATCGGCACGCCGTTCTTCATCTTTTTCGGTAGCTTGTCTGACCGCATTGGCCGCAAGAAGATCATCATGGCCGGCTGCATCATCGCCGCGCTGACCTATTTCCCGATCTTCAAGGCGTTGACCGAGTACGGCAACCCGGATGTGTTCGTTGCCCAGGAGCAGAACCCGGTCGTGGTGGTGGCCGACCCTGGCCAGTGCGCATTCCAGTTCGACCCGGTGGGCAAGGCCAAATTCACCAGCTCCTGCGACATTGCCAAGAGCCTGCTGGCCAAGCGCGCCATTCCCTATACCAACCAGGCGGCCGAGCCTGGCAGTGTGGCGCAGATCCGCATTGGTGAGCGGGTACTGCCCAGCTTTGAAGGCAGCAGCATGGCCGCCGCGGACTTCAAAGTGCAGAGCGAGGCCTTTACCGCCACCTTGAGTGGTGCGTTGAAAGAGGCCGGCTACCCGGAAAAGGCCGACCCGGCGAAGATCCACTACCCGATGGTGCTGTTGCTGCTGACCCTCCTGGTGATCTACGTGACCATGGTCTACGGCCCGATCGCCGCCTGGCTGGTGGAGCTGTTCCCGGCGCGTATCCGCTACACCTCGATGTCGCTGCCTTACCACATCGGTAATGGCTGGTTCGGCGGTTTTCTGCCGACGGTCGCGTTTGCCATGGTGGCGGCGACCGGGGATATCTATTACGGCTTGTGGTACCCGATCGTGATTGCGGTGATGACGGCGGTGCTGGGGATCTTCTTCCTGCCGGAAACCAAGGACCGTGATATCAACCACACCTGATTAATGAAGTTGCCTGTAAGTGTCTCTTCGCGGGTTAACCCGCGAAGAGACCCGCAGAGGCTATCAATCGAAATAGCCACGCAGGCCAAAGGCATATCCTGTATCCACCTCCGTCGCCTCACCCCGGCTCCAGCGCTTCTTCAACACGAACTCGAACGCCGGCTCGTACAAGCCTTCGCGCACCAGCGCCCCGGCCAGCACCTCCACGTCGTACCAGCCATTGTCCAGCTCGATGATCGGCCGTCCCGGTACCTGGTAGCGGGCCATCAGGTCACCCAGAGTCTTGGGTGTGAAGTGCTGCAGGATGCGCCAGGTATAGAGCATCACAGCACCGTGCTCGACGCGCAGCACATAGCCATTGCGCCGATGTTTCAGGCGGCTGCCGGCTTCGCGCAGGGCCGGTGTGTAGCCATCAAGGGTGAACAGGATGCGATAGGGCAGGTTGTCGACCCCGGCCAGCGGCAGCACGATGCCTTCGCGCACCGCTTTGTCGCCGCTGTCGTCGTGAGTGAAGGCGTAGGCCAGGTCGTCCGGTAGCTCGTGCTCCTGCTTGAAGCGCTCTAGCAACTGGATATCGCCAAGCAGGAAGTAATCGACCAGGTCGTTGAGGACTTCGCGGAATTCGTGGCGCATCTGTTTTCCTTATTGGTGCGCTTAGGTTGGGGGCTTTCAGTGTTTCTGGGCGATCTGGATCAAGTTGCCACAGGTGTCATCGAACACGGCCACCGTGACGGGGCCCATGTTGGTGGGTGGTTGGGTAAACTGCACGCCCGCCGCGCACAGCCGGGTGTATTCGGCCTGGATGTCACGTACGCCGAACGAGGTGGCGGGAATACCGTCCTGCTTGAGCGCGGCCTTGTAGGTTTTGGCGGCCGGGTGCGCGTCGGGTTCCAGCAGCAGCTCGACGCCATTGGGGTCATTGGGCGAAGTCAGGGTCAACCAGCGGTGCCGGCCCATGGGGATGTCGTGCCTGGGCTCGAAACCGAGTACGTAGTGGTAGAAGGCCAGAGCCTTGGCCTGGTCGTCGACGAGAATGCTGGTGACCACGATCTTCATAGGCGTACACCGTGTTCCTGATGCCGTTGGGTATCAGTAAAGACGTTTGGGGGTATTTAACCAGTTCGCTGTGGGCCTGCCGTGAGGGTGTTTCCAAATGGGTTGGTGCAGACGCCAGCATTTAAGTTGTTCGGGCAACACAATTCAAACCAGGAGTGAACACCATGCAAGAAGAACCCATGGATCAACTGCCCGATACCTCTGAAGCGTCGCTAGAGGACAATGCTCAACAACCGGAAAGCCTTTCCAGGCGCAAGCGGAGTGTCACCACTTCCGTGGGATTGCAATGCGAGGCAGGCTACAAGATGGTAGGTGACGACTGCGTGATGATAGCGTCGTTCGAGTGAACCGACGTGGAGGGGTGCAGGGCACCCCCCCCACAAAAACCTGCTCAAGCCATAGGTAAATCCTTCATCACCCAGCCCCCACTTTGCGTTCGCGAGAGGTAAAGTGTCAGGCATGATCCCAGCGCCGACAGGCGTCAATGAGGTGCCCGTGGCTGCTTATACCCTGCGACAACTCAAGTACTTCGTTACCACCGTGGAGGCTGGCAGCGTTGCCGAGGCCTCGCGCCAGCTGTACATCGCCCAGCCGTCCATTTCCACCGCCATCAAGAGCCTGGAAGAAAGCTTCGGCGTGCAACTGTTCATCCGCCACCACGCCCAAGGCGTGTCGCTGACGCCCAGCGGCAAGCGCTTCTACGCCAAGACCCGAGCGCTGCTGCAGATGGCCCACGAGTTCGAGCAGAACGCCCTGGCCGACAACGACACCGTGGCCGGGCAGATCGATATCGGCTGTTTCGAAACCGTGGCACCGTTGTACCTGCCTCGTTTGATCGCCGGCTTTCGTCAACGCTACCCTGGCGTGGATATCCGCCTGCGCGACGGCGAGCAGCAGGACCTGATCCAGGGCCTGACCGCCGGTACCTTCGACCTGGCGTTTCTCTATGACCACGACCTGGATGGCACCATCGAGGCCGAGCCGTTGATGCCACCGCAAAAGCCTTATGTGCTGCTGCCGGAAAACCACCGCTTTGCCGGCCAGGCCCAGGTGTCGCTGCGCGACCTGTGCCCGGAGCCGATGATCTTGCTGGACGTGGCCCCCAGCCGCACCTATTTCGTCAGCCTGTTCAACGAAATGGGGCTGACGCCAAACATCGTCTTCAGCTCGCCGTCGATCGAGATGGTGCGCGGCATGGTCGGGCAGGGCTTTGGTTTTTCGTTGCTGGTCACACGGCCGCACACGGAGTACACCTACGACGGGCAGCGCTTGGCAATGCTGGACATTACCGAGCCAGTGGCGCTTTCTGGGCTGGCTGCGGCGTGGTTGAAGCGCGTGCAGCTGACCAAGCCTGCGCAGTTGTTCGTGGAGTTTTGTCGGGAAGAACTGGCGAAGTTCTGAAGCTGAGCACGCCATGCCTCACCGGCAGGGGCATGGCGTGCCGGTTGCTCAGGGGTTGACCTGATAGCCGCGCCCCTGCAGGCAGCCGCTGTAGGCGCTGGCATGGGCCTGGGTTTTTGCCTGGTCCTGGCTGCGCCTGTCCTGACGCCGGTCCTGACGCTGGCGCATGCCTCCGACCGCGGCACCGGCGGCGGCCACTTCGCCGGCACGGTTCTGCCGGTACTGCTGTTTGGCGTCGTCACCTACCCGGTCATACAGCTCGTCGTGCTGGTTGCCGCGTACCTGCGCGCCTACCGCGCCGGCGGCGGCACCCGCGGCCGCACCGCGTACCCGGCCACCGACATGCGGGTCGCTGGACGTCGCCGTGCTGTTCGCGGCATTGCTGGCGACGGTATTGCAATCGTTGATATCCAGTTGCATCTGCTGGCTGCTCTGGCCCTTGAGCGGCACCACCGACTGCGCCTGGGCCGCCGATGCCGCGCACAGCAGTAGCAGCAGGTAACTCCACGTGAACGTACGCATGGCACACCTCCACTGGGCGGAAAGCCCGCTTCACAGAATAGTTCGGCGGTAAGACGGTGATAGGCAAAACGACCGGAAATCGGCTCGGCATGCCAAACGGCTGGCAGTTTTTGCCGTTTCGCCTACACCTGATAGCAAGGAAGAACGGCAAGCGCTCGACAGGAGTCGACACGCGGCACAGCCCGCATACCCCCCTGCGCACACTCCGTTTACACACGCTTTCGATCAACCCTGGCCAAACAGCCTGGGATGTACGCGTTCGCTCGGCAAAAAGCCGGCAGGGAGGTGCGCCACACGCCATTCACTCACCCGTGACAGCCGGCCGCGTTCGGGCGAACTCGGCCCAAAAACAATAAAGGAGTCCCTGCATCCGCCATGGGCACGCGCCCTGTCGATGCCAGGAGTGCAGCCGATCAAGGAGATCATCGATGAACCAGCCCCAAGGAACACTTGCCACACTGGCCATGACGGCCACCCTGTACAGCCTCGCCGCACAGGCCGGTACCTACCCGGACTATGGCTACGCGCCACCCGACAGTTACGAAGGGACCAAATTTACCCTCAGCCAAAACTATCCGACGTCACCGCCCAATGGCGTGCCGGCGTTCTTCGGCAAGTTGCCTGCCAAGCGCGACAACAACTTCGAGACATGGCGCCCGTACATGGAGGCTGCGAAGCGCTATTGCCTGGAGGGCAACGTCGAGGCTGACTGGTATGTGCAGCACAACAAGGTTCGGCAGTGGTACCACATGCCGTGGCAGCATTACGGCCCGCTGGGGCGTGAGGGCATACACGGGCTGACCAAGGAGGCGCAGATTCAGGTCAAGCAACTGGCCAGCACGCAGACGGCCACCGGTCAAACCTATGCCGTGGGGATTTATAACGACATTGGCGCCTACACCATTGGGCAAGTCTGGAAGGACCCGAACAACCCAGACCCGAGCCATACCGCCCAACCCAACAGCTTTGCCAACGGCACGGTGGTGTGCAAGGCGCTGTTCGCCGACATCGACCGCAGCACGGTGCCGTTTCTGGCCAACCCGGTGCTTTGGCAGGGCTATATCACAGACACGTTCACCTCGGCCAACCGCAAGCTCAAGGACGTGGCGTTGATCCAGATGGACGTAGCCGTGCGCGACACGCGTATTGCCGAAACCGGGTGGATCTTCGGTACCTTCCAGTACAACGGGGCCATGAGCGGCAAGGCCAGCTGGGACAACCTGGTGCCGGTGGGCGTCATGTGGGGCAACGACCCTCAGGTGACCAGCAATGACTACACTAACCCACAGCCCACCCAGACCCGTATCAACAAGGCACTGCAACAGACCGCCATCAACGCCGATACCCGTGAACTGCCGCCTACCCACCTGGGTTGGAACGGTCGACTCAATGGGCCGGTGGACAACCCCAACAGCTCCTGCCTGAGCTGCCACGCCACCGCCGAGGCGCCGCAGGTGGCGATCATGAACCCATTGTTCCAGAAAAACCCACCGAAACCGGGCTCCGCCGAGTGGATGAAATGGTTCCAGAACATCCCGGCGGGGCACGCCTTCACCCCAGGTACGCAAAGTACCGACTACAGCTTGCAGATGTCGGGTGGCCTGGTGAACTTCTACCAGTGGAAGTGCGACATGAGCGGTATCTATGCGGACGGCAGCAATGCCTGCGCCAAAGTGGCCAGCATGAAGTTGAAGATGTCGGTGCCGGGCAGAGCCGCACAGCAGCCCGTGCAGCGTGTAATGCGTGATCCAAGCCTGGAGCAGTTGCTCGAGTAGCGCTGGGCTAACCTCCGGGCAGCCGTTGCCCGGAGGTTAGCGACGATGGGCACACCCGCTGACGCATTGCGCTTTTCCCGTCTAGGCTTGCTGACGTAGGTGCTGCCTGCAGGTCTATCCGTGGGAACCAACATGACCCAGCCCCAAGATCTGATCATTTGCGAATACTGCGACACGGTGTACCAGCGTGTGCCATTGCTCAAGCACCAGCGTGCCCTGTGCCCGTGCTGTGGCGGCGTGCTGTACCGGCATACGTCGCTCACCATCGAGCAGCGGCTGGCGTTGAGTGTGACCGGTGGCGTCCTGCTGGTATTTGCCAATGCTTACCCGGTCATGACCATCGGGATGCAGGGGCTAACCCATTCGGCGACGTTGTGGGACGCGGTGCAGATCCTCAGCCACGGCAGTATCACCTTCATCGCCTTGGTCATGGCGTTGTCGATCATCTTCGCACCGCTGTTGCAGATTGCCTTGTTGTGCTGGGTGTTGAGTTTTGCCTTGGCCGGCCAGCGTGCCCCCGGTTTTGCCCTGTGCATGCGTGGCCTGGAAAGCCTGCGACCGTGGAGCATGCTGGAGGTGTGCCTGCTGGGGGCGATGGTGGCGGTGATCAAACTGGCGGGGTTGCTCGATGTAATCCCCGGTATCGGCCTGCTGGCCCTGGCCGCGCTGAGCATGCTGATCATCCATATTGCCGGCAAGGACATCCGCGACTTGTGGGAGCAGGTATGACAACCCCGGCCAACGCAGACGACCTTGGCTTGTGCCTGTGTCATGGCTGCGGCCAGGCCTGCGACATGAGTGGCGGTGCGCACACCTGCAACCGTTGCGGCGCGGCCATTCACCGACGCAAGAGCAATGCCATCAGCCGTGGCTGGGCGTTTCTGCTGGCGGCGCTGGTGTTCTATATCCCCGCCAACCTGCTGCCGGTGATGCACACCGAAATGCTCGGTAGTGGCAGCGACAGCACCATTGGCGGTGGTGTGCTGGAATTCTGGGAAGCCGGGGCCTGGGACATTGCGCTGATCATCTTCATTGCCAGCGTGGGTGTGCCCGCGATCAAGTTTTTCTCCCTCGGCCTGCTGCTGTACACCGCCCAGCGTGGTTCCACCTGGGCTTGCCGACAGCGTTCGCAGTTGTACCGCTTCGTCGAGCTGATCGGCTACTGGTCCATGCTCGACGTGATGGTGGTGGCGCTGGTGGCGGCGCTGGTGCAACTGCGCGGGCTGGGCACCATCGAGCCACGGGTGGGTATCCTGTTTTTTGGCATGGTGGTGGTGCTGACCATGTTCTCTGCAATGAGCTTCGACCCACGCCTGATCTGGGATAGCCATGCCAACGAGGGAGGCCGCATTGATGGGGCAACAGACTGACAAGCGCGACGGTACAGGTCAGGTTGACGTGCGCACACGGCGCTGGGGGGTGTCGCTGGTCTGGATCGTGCCGATTCTGGCTATCCTGATCGGCGCATCGCTGGTGGTACGCAACTGGATGCAGCAAGGGCCGGTGATCACCATTTCCTTCCACAGCGGGGAGGGGTTGGTGGCGCACAAGACCCAGGTGAAATACCGCAGCGTGGTGATTGGCGAAGTGACCACGGTGGACCTGGCCGAGGACAAGAAGAGCGTGGTGGCCAACGTGCAGCTGTCCAACGATGCCCGCTCTTTTGCCACCCAGGGCGCGCGCTTCTGGGTGGTGCGACCGCGCATCGGCGTAGGCGGGGTTTCCGGGGTGGACACGCTGCTTTCGGGCAGTTTCATCGGGGCTGATTCCGGTGAGTCGAAAGTGCCGGAAAAGTCCTTCGTCGGCCTGGAGCTGCCGCCGCCGATCACCTATGACGAAAAGGGCAAGCGTTTTGTCCTTACCGCCAGCGATCTGGGCTCGCTGGATGTCGGCTCATCGATCTACTACCGCAAGATCCCGGTCGGTGAAGTGGTCTCTTTTGCGCTGCAGGACGATGGCAAGGGCGTGGAGATTGGCGTGTTCGTGCAAGCCCCCTACGACAGCTTCGTCACCGCCGACACGCGCTTCTGGAATGCCAGTGGTGTCGATATGCAGATTGGCGCCAACGGGCTGAAGGTCGATACCGAGTCGTTATCATCGATCCTGGTGGGGGGGCTGGCCTTTGGTTCGCCCGATTTCGCCCCGCAAGCCGAGCCAGCTGCCGACCAGGCCCGCTTCCAGCTATTTGCCGACCGCGACTTGGCGCTGGCCCCTCCCCACGGCCAGGCGCAGTACCTGCAACTGCGCTTCGACCAGGCCATGCGCGGCTTGTCGGTGGGTGCGCCGGTGGAGTTCAAGGGTGTGGAGTTTGGGCGTGTTACCTCTATTCAGCTCGATTACGACGCCGCCAGGCAGACCTTCCCGGTAGTGGTGGATGCAGTAATCTACCCGCAGCGCCTGGGGCCGGTGCACCGCAAGATGCTGGCGGTGTTCAAGCACACCGAAGGCGACATGGATGGTGCGCGGGAGCTGATCGGCACGTTTGTCGAGCATGGCCTGCGGGCCCAGGCGCGCAGCGGCAACCTGATCACGGGGCAGATGTTCATTTCCCTGGATTTCTACCCCGATGCCCCCAAAGTCGCCTTCGACATGGCCGCCAACCCCATCATCATCCCCACGTTGCCGGGTAGCCTGGAGCAGTTGCAGGAGCAGCTGCAGCGGGTCGTGGAACGCATTGCCAAGCTGCCGCTGGAAAGCATCGCCGGCAACCTCGACGGCAGCCTGCGTGAGCTGCGCGCCAGCCTCAAGCAATTCAATGGCCAGACACTGCCGGATGTAAAAGTGGCGCTGGACGAAGTGCACAAGACCCTGCGCACCGCCAACTCGGCCATTTCCGAGGACTCGCCGCAGCGCGAGCGAATGGGCGAAACACTGGATGAGCTGGAACGCATGTCACGTTCGCTGCGTGACCTTGCCGATTACCTGGGCCGCCACCCCGAGTCACTGATTCGTGGCCGGCCGAAAGCGGCCGGGCCCGCAGACCTTGAGCCCTGAGGAGACAGCCGATGCAACGACTACGCAATGTTTGTGTGGCTAGCCTGCTGGTATGGCTCGGGGGCTGCAGCAGTACGCCGAACAACTACCACACCTTGGTACCGAGTGAGCCGGCGCGTGACAGTGGCCAGCGCATCCAGGTGGTCAGGGTGGTCGTCCCGCCCCAGGTCGACCGCCCACAGTTGGTGGTACGCGAAGGGCAGAGCGGCCTGGCCATCCTTGAGACGGAATGGTGGGGGGCCAACCTGGTGGATGAGTTCCGCAGCGCCCTGCAAGACCAGTTGGGTGGCCCGGCGGGCGGCGGCAAGGCGGCTTTGCGGGTGGATGTGCAGCGCTTCGACACCGTGCCGGGGCGTTACGCCTCGCTGGAGGCCGTTTGGCGCCTGAAGGTGGCGGGGCAGGCTGAGCTGACCTGCCGCACCTCGGTTCAGACTGCGGCTGACAACAGCATCACCAGCCTGGTGAATGCGCATCAGGCCAACCTTCGCAAACTGGCCGAGGCGGTGCGGGGGAGTGCCGGGCGGGGTAGTTGTTCGCCTGTGGCCTGACCCTACATAGAGCCGTTGTGGGAGCGTCTCCTGCGAACCCAGTGCTTTACATTCAGTGCGTATGATAATAGGGTTTTAATCATACGCAATGAATGTAAGTGTGCTTTCGTTCGATAAGGAGAGTCGACCCATGTTCACGACCTACCGCGCGCTGTTCCAGTCACGCGGCACCCTTGGCTTTACCCTGGCTGGTCTGTTGGCCCGCCTGCCGTTGCCCATGACCGGCATCGGTATCATCACCATGCTCGCGCAACTGCACGGCAGCTACGCCCTGGCCGGAGCGGTGGCGGCCACGTTCGTGCTGACCTACGCACTGCTGTCGCCACAGGTTTCCCGTCTGGTCGATCGCCATGGCCAGCGCCGCGTGTTGCCGGCCGCCACCGCGCTGAGCGTGGTCGGTTTGTTGTTGCTGCTGGCGTGCGTCACCTGGCAGGCGCCGGCCTGGTGCCTGTTCCCCGCTGCTGCGCTGGCCGGCTGCATGCCCAGCCTGTCGGCAATGGTACGGGCGCGCTGGACGGCGCTGTACCGCGATACGCCACAGCTGCAGAGTGCCTTTTCGCTGGAAACGGTGCTCGATGAGGTCACGTTCATCGCCGGCCCGCCCCTGTCGGTCGGGCTCAGCGTGGCCTTGCTGCCCCAGGCCGGGCCATTGGCCGCCGCGCTGTTGCTGGCCATCGGGGTATTCGCCTTGGTCGTGCAAACGGGCAGCGAACCCCCGCTGCAGGCTGATGACTCGACCGGCCACCAGCGGGTTGCGGTGATCGCTCAGGCGGACGTGCGCCTGCTGGTCCTGTTGATGGTGGCCATGGGCGTGATCGTGGGCAGCGTCGATATCGTCAGCGTGGCATTCGCTGAACAGGCCGGCATGCCGGCGGCAGCCAGTGTCGTGCTGTCGTGCTATGCCATTGGCTCGTGCGCGGCGGGCCTGCTGTTCGGTGCCGTGAATCTGGCGGCGCCTTTGCACAGGCTGTTGTTGCTCGGCGGCCTGGCGACGGCGGCCAGTACCGTGCCGCTACTGTTGGCAGGCAACCTGTTCGGGTTGGCTGCTGCCGTGTTGCTGGCCGGGCTGTTTTTCGCACCAACCCTGATCGTGGCCATGGCCCTGGTGGAGCGTCTGGTGCCCGCCAGCCAACTGACCGAAGGCATGACCTGGCTGCTGGCCGGCTTGAATGTTGGCGTGGCATTGGGCGCTGTGGCGTCAGGGCAGGTGGTCGACGGGTTGGGCGCCAGCGCCGGTTTCCAGGTGGCGTTGGCGGCCGGGGCGTTGGTGTTGCTGGTTGCCCTGTGGGGCTATCGGCGCTTTGCTCAGGCTCGCCGCAGCGGCACCTCGCGCAGCAACCAGGACAGTGCGAAGGCCACGCTGGTGATCCCCCCAGCCAGCATGAACACGCCATGCATCGCCCCGGAAAACGCCAGCAGGTAACTGTGTTGCAGGGCGGCGGGCAGGTCGTGCACGGCGGCTGGTGAAAGGCTCGCCGGGCCACCGGCGCTGGCGGCGAAATCGCTGGCCAGGCCGCCTAGCAGGGCATGCGAGAACAACGCGCCGAACAGCGAAACGCCGATGGCGCCGCCAATCGAGCGGAACAAGGTCGCCCCGGAGGTGGCCACGCCCATATGGCGCGGCTCGACGCTGTTCTGCACCGCCAGGATCAACACCTGCATGACCATGCCCAGGCCGGCGCCCAAAAGGCCCATGTACAGGTTCATCAGCGCCATGGGCGTGTCCAGCTCAAGCCGGCTCAGCAGGCCCAGGGCAACCACTTGCAGCAGGGTGCCAAGGATCGGGAAAACCCGGTAGCGGCCCCAGCGGCTGATCAGTCGCCCGGTAATCGCCGACACCACCAGCAGGCCACCCATCAACGGCAGCATCTGCAGCCCGGCACTGGTCGGCGTGGCGTCTTTCACCACCTGCATGTACAACGGCAGGAAGGTAACCGCGCCGAACAGCGAGACCCCGACGATAAAACCGATCAGCCCGGCAAGCACGAAGGTGCGGTGGCGGAACAGGTGCAGCGGCATGATCGGCTCTGCGGCGCGGCGTTGCTCGAGGACGAAACCGACCAGGCCGATCAGGGCGAACAGCGACAGGCACAGCATGTCCAGTGACTGCCACGCCAGCAGGCTGCCGCCCAGGCTGGTGATGAGCACCAGGGCACCCAGTGCCACGGTGAGGAAGAATGCACCGATGTAGTCCACCTCATGCCGCACCAGGGCCACATGCGGGCGAAACACGCTGCCGATCACCAACAGCGCCAACAGGCCCAGCGGCAGGTTGATGTAGAAAATCCAATGCCAGGACAGGTGCTCGACCAGGAAACCGCCGATCAGTGGCCCGACCACTGTGGCGAGGCCGAACACGCCACCGAACAGGCCTTGGTAGCGGCCACGTTCGGCGGGCGGGATGACATCGCCGATCGCGGCCATCGCCACCACCATCAGGCCACCACCGCCCAATCCCTGCAGGGTACGAAAGGCAATCAGCTGGGCCATGGTCTGCGCTGCGCCACACAACGCCGAACCCAGCAGGAACACCACGATGGCGACCTGAAGCACACGCTTGCGGCCGAACTGGTCGCCGAACTTGCCATACAGTGGCACCACCACCGTGGAGGCCAGAAGGTAAGCGGTGACCACCCAGGACAGCCAGCGCAACCCACCCAGGTCGCTGACGATGGTGGGCAGCGCGGTCGATACGATGGTCTGGTCGAGTGCGGCCAGGAACATCACCAGCATCAGGGCTGCCAGCAGCAGTGGGATGGAGGTTTGCGCGTCCGTTGCGGCGGGGGAGGTATCGGTGGATATCGGTTGCACGGGGCTGACCTCAACGGTGTGTGGCGTGGGCCTGGGCATGCTGTTGGCCGGCATCCAGCAGGCCTGCCAGGGCAAAGCGGTACAACTGCGCTGCAACGGCGTCGGCCGGCATTTGCAGAATCTCGTGCAGCGCGCCAGAGCCACCGCGCGGGCCGATCAACAACATTGCCCAGGGCGCCGTGACGCAGAGGATGCAGCGGGTCAGGGCGGGGTCGCTTGCAGGGATACCGCTGATTTCGCTGAACAGAGCCTTGAGCAGCGACAGCCGCAACGGCGCTGCCGCCTGCAGGTGCGCCTGGCCATGGGGGCTGGGGGCGAGGATTTCCGCGGCCAGTACCCGCAGGTGCCAGTTGTCCTGGGCTGATGTGGCTTTGTGCACCACCAGCTCTACCAGCACGCGCAGCTTGTCCGCGGGTGGTTGGTTGCCTTGGGTGATGCGTTGCAGGTCGCTGAGGTCGAGGAAACGCTGGCGTGCTTCGTCGAGCACGGCCAGGTACAGGCCGTTGCGGCTGCCAAAGTGGTAGTTGATCGAGGCCAGGTCGACCTCGGCCTTGGCGGCAACGGCCTTGTTGCTGGTTTCGGCATAGCCAAGCGCGGCGAACAGTTCGCCAGCGGCTTCGAGGATGCGGGTGCGGGTGACGGCGCCGTCCTTGCGGGTTTCGCGGGGAGCTGTGGACATGGGGCTGCTCTGCGGGCCAAGGGAATGAGCAGAGCGTCGCGCACACGTAATTTAAAATCAATTTAAATTTAATTTATGTGATGTAAGGCTTAAGGCCCTGGGGCTGCTTTGCGGCCCATTGTGACGCAAGGGGCGCAAAGCGCCCCCAACGATCTCAACCAAAAAACATCAGTTCAAGCGCTTGCCGTTCTGCTCTTCGCCATTACTGGCCGCCTGCTGCAAGCCTGCAGCCTTGTCCATCGGCAGGTGGTCGAATTCGCGCAAGCCATCCTTGCGGTACGGGTCACCGATCCAGCGCGGTGCTGCCACGAACTGCGGGCTCACCAGGCTCTTGGCCGGCTCATAGCGGTCATAGCTCAGCCCGGCCAGGTCGGACAGGGTATGGATCAGGTGCGAGCTGCTGTAAGGGCGGCTGGCCATCGCCTGCAAGTCGCGTGGGTGCTCGGCCTGCCAGCTGGGCGAGGTCCATAGCAGGAACGGGATGGTGTACATCGGCCGGGTCGGCGCGCCTTCGTTGCGCCCCAGGCGGTCGTGGTCACCGGAGCTGTACACATCTTCACCGTGGTCGGACAGGTACACCAGGAAGCCATTGGGGTTGCCGGCCGAGTAGCGTTTAATCAGGCTCGACACCACATAGTCGTTGTAGCGCACCGCGTTGTCGTAGAAGTTGTAGGTTTTTACCTGGTCCGCCGTCAGCTGGCCGGGTACACCTGTGTTGTCGGTAAAGTGGGCATAGTCGTCGGGATAGCGGAAGCGATAGTCCATGTGCGTGCCCAGCAGGTGCACGATGATGAACTTGTTCGGCGCAGGGTCTTGCAAGGCCTTCTCGAACGGCGCCAGCACCACATCATCGTACTGGCTGGCATTCTGGTTGCGCTGGTTGTTCAGGTATACCGGCGCATCGGTCTGCTGCGAGAAGGTGGTGAGCATGGTGTTGCGCTTGGTCATGGTCTGCTGGTTGGTGATCCAGAAGGTCTTGTAGCCTGCCTGTTTCATCAGGTTGATCAGCGACGGGTCGGTGAGGAAGCGGTCCGGGTTCTGCTCGTCGCCGAAGGTGAGGATCTGCTGCATCACTTCGATGGTGTACGGGCGTGGCGATACCACGTCGCGGAACACCGTCAGGCCCTTGTCGCTGGCGGCCAGCGCGTCGAGGTTGGGCGTGGTGTCGCGGTTGTAGCCGTACAGGTGCATGTGCTCGCGGGTGGTGGACTCGCCCAGTACCAGCACCAGGGTGCGCGGCGCGGTGCCGCTGCTGTCACGCAGGTTTTGCAGTGGGGGCAATGCGGCGTTCTGGGCCAGCAAGTCCTGCATGTTGTCCAGTTGCTGGCGATACTGACGGTAGCCGACCAACAGTTGCCAAGGCACTGCGGGCTCCATGCGTTGCTGCACTTTTTCAGCGGCATCGGCGAAGTTGCGTTCCTGGGTGACCATCTGCTTGTAGAACGGGTACACCAGGTTGGCCACCAGCAACAGGGCCACCACCGGCAGGCGGCTGCGCAGGGGCAGGCTGACGGGGCGTACACGTTTCCACAGCAGTACTGCAACCAGCGTGTACAGCAGCAGCGCCAGGCCCAGCCACACGCTGAAGTACTGGCTGAAGTATTCGCCGGCCTCGGCGGTGTTGGACTCGAACATCACGAAGATGACGCTTTGCGAGAACTCCTGACGATAGATGCCGAAGTAACTCAGGCCCACCAGCGATGCGGCCCACAATACCAGGCCGATGACAGCCGCCGTGGCGCGGGTGAAGCGGGGCAGCAGCAGCACCGGGGCCAGCCACAGGCTGCTGAGGAAGAACGCATCGCGAAAACCGGCAAAGCCGGTGGTGCCACTGAACAGCAACAACGCCTGGGTGACGCCGGAGAAGTACCAGAAGAACAGCAGAAGCCAGCCCAGGCCGGCCCAGTCCACGCGCTTGTGCGCGGCGGGGGATGTAGTGTGTGACACGTATGCCTCGTCGTACCTTGGCGGCCAGCAGATGTGCCTGTGGCCGGAAAAGGCGTGACGCTAATCGGTTGACTGTGAAAATAGCGTCAACACGGTGATGAACATGGCTTGGGCGCTGGCTTCCCAAGGCGAAGGCTTATCAATACAATCGAGACAAATTCTTATTTGCATCACTGCCGGCAGGGAGAAGGCATGTCCACAACGGCCTCTGACGCAGCACCCCACGCGCATCTTCACGCCCTTTACCGTGACCACAACAGCTGGCTGCGCGGTTGGTTGCGCCATCGGCTGAGCAACTCCGCCGATGCAGCGGACCTTGCCCAGGACACGTTCGTCCGTGTGCTTCTGGCACGCTCATCCGGCACCCTGCAGGAACCCCGCAGGTACCTGGCGACCATCGCCCGTGGCCTGGTCATCGACCTGTATCGGCGCCGCAGCCTGGAGCAGGCCTACCTCGATGCACTGATGGCGCGCCCGGAACTGCACGCGCCTTCGGCCGAGACCCGCGCACTGATCCTCGACAGCCTGCTGGCCATCGACCGCATGCTCGATGGCCTGGGTGCGCGTACCCGGCAGATTTTCCTTGCCGTGCAACTCGATGGGCTCAGCTACGAAAAAGCCGCCGATCGCTGTGGGGTTTCGGTCAGCACGGTGCGCAAGCATCTGGCCAGAGGCCTGATGCACTGCCTGCTGCTGGAAGAAGCATGAAGCGCACCCTGGCCCAGGCAGTGGACTGGTATGTGCGGTTGCATGACAGTGCGGTCAGCGACACTACACGCCGCGAGTGGCAGGCATGGCTGGCGGCGGACCCGCAGCATGCCCAGGCCTGGCAGCGCATCGAGCAACTGCAGCAACGCTTGGGCCAGGCCCCGGCAGGCCTGGCGGGGACAACGCTCGAACAGGCACGGCAACAGCGCCGCGCCGCCGTTAAGATGTTGGCCATGCTGCTGGGTGTGGGGGTCGTCGGCTGGCGGGGCTATCAGGTCTCGCCCTGGGGCGCGGACTACAGCACGCGGGTAGGGCAGCGCCGCCACTTCACCTTGGCCGACGGCAGCCGGCTGGTGCTGGACACCGACTCGCGGGCCGATGTGCAGTTCGATGGCACGCAGCGGCTGATCGTGTTGCACCAAGGCGAAATCCTGGTCGAGACGGCCAAGGATACGCGCCCGCTCAGCGTACTAACAGCCGAAGGCCGTGTGCTGGCCTTGGGCACGCGCTTTACGGTACGCCAGGGGGCGGGCATTTCCCGGGTCACGGTGGAGGCCCATGCTGTCGAGGTTCAGCCACGGCTGGCCATTGGTCAAACCTTGCGCGCCGAGGCAGGCCAGGCAGTGAGTTTTACCGCTGACACTGCGGGGCCGTTGCTGCCGGCCGTGGCGCAGGGTTCGGCGTGGACGCAAGGCATGCTGGTGGTGGTCGATTGGCGGCTGGAAGACGTCGTGGCGGAGCTTTCCCGTTATCGACACGGCTATCTGGGCTGTGCACCGGAGGTCGCTGGGTTGCGACTGTCGGGCACATTCCTGCTGGATGACAGCGAGGGTGTACTGGCCAACCTGGAGGACTCCCTGCCGGTAAGGCTGCGGCGCCTGACGCGCTATTGGGTGCGGGTAGAGGGCAGGGCGGCCTGAAAATATTTCGCGTGGAGGGGTAACAGTTTTTCTTTCCTGTTTCGGCTCTACCTGCACATGCGCATCAGTCGCAGTTATTGCCAACCTTTTCAGGATCCCCTTCATGCTCGTACGTCCCTCACTTCTTGCCCTGAGCCTGACCGGCTCGTTGTTGGTGGTCACGCCCGCCTGGGCCATCGCCTACGACATTCCGGCTGGCAGCCTGGCGGCATCGCTCAGTCAGTTCGCCGCCGCGAGCGGGGTCATGATCACCTTCAGTTCGCAAGACACTGCCGGCCTGCGCTCGCCCGGCCTGCAAGGTGACTATGAGCTGGAGCAGGGCTTTGCCCGCCTGCTCCAAGGTAGCGGCCTGCGCGTCGTGCAGGCCGGGGAGAAGCGCTACGTATTGGCCAGGGCCGACAGCAGTGGGGCCATGGAGCTTGGTGCAACCAACATCGACGCGGCGGGCCTGGGGGCTGTCACGGAAGGAACCGGCTCCTACACCACCGGTTCCAGCAACAGTTCGACCAAACTGGCGTTGTCGCTGCGCGAAACCCCGCAGACCGTCAGCGTGATGACGCGCCAGCGCATCGAAGACCAGCAACTGAACACCCTCAGTGACGTGCTCAAGCAAACCCCTGGCCTGAACGTGCAGAACATCGACAGCGAGCGGGTGAACATCTACTCGCGTGGCTATTCGATCGACAACTACCAGTTTGACGGTATCCCCACCACCCTGATCGTGCAGACCAGTGCCAGCCCGCAGAGCATGATCGACACGTCCATCTATGACCGAGTCGAAATCGTTCGCGGTGCCACCGGGCTGATGACCGGGGCCGGCGACCCGTCGGGCAGCGTTAACCTGATCCGCAAGCGTCCGACGGCAAACTTCCAAGGTGCTGTCAGCGCCGGAGCGGGGTCTTGGGACACCTATCGAAGCGAAGTCGATCTATCCGGCCCACTGACCGCCGACGCCCGCCTGCGTGGCCGTGCCGTGGTGGCTTACCAGCAGGGCAACAGCTACATCGACCATTACCAGCAGGAAAAACAGACCTATTACGGCATCCTCGAAGCCGACCTCAGCGACAGCACCCTGCTGACGGTAGGCTTCGACTACCAGAAAAACGACCCGCGTGGGGTTTCGTTCGCCAGCTTCCCGCTGTTCTACGATGACGGCGAGCAGACCGATTTCTCGCGCTCGACCAATGCGGCCTCGCGCTGGAGCTATCGCCAGCAGGACACCCTCAATACCTTCGCCACCCTGGAACAAGACCTGGTCAACGACTGGAAGCTGAAGGTGTCGGTAAACAACATGTACAGCACCCGTGACTACTCGCTGGCGTCCGCCAGTGGCGGTTTCCCCAACAAGCAAACCGGGGAGGGTGCTTACCTGTATGGCGGCGACGGCTATGGCTCGCAACGTCAGTTGGGTATCGATGCCATCGTTCAGGGGCCGTTCCAGTTGCTGGGGCGCCAGCACGAGCTGTTGGCCGGTGTGAGCGGCTCGGCGTTTCACGACTACAGCAACCCGGACGACGATGACCTGGAAATGAAGCCGGTCAATATCTACGACTGGGACAACAACACCGACCGCCCGGTCTCGGTGGGCAAACTGATGAACGATGACACCACCATCCGCCAGGATGCTGCGTACATGGTGGCGCGTTTCAAGCCGACCGACGACCTGTCACTGATCTTGGGCGCCCGTGTCGGCGATTACAGCTACAAGAAAAAGGCCATCTACAACGCGCCCTACACCCGTTCGACCAACCATCAGGCCACCCGCGAATCCGGTTTTGTCACGCCCTACGCGGGCGTGGTCTACGACCTGAATGCACAGCATTCGGTGTATGCCAGCTACACCAAGATCTACAAGCCACAGTCGCTACGCGACAGCAGTGGCGCCACGCTTGAGCCGCGCGAAGGCGACAACTATGAAATCGGCTTGAAAAGCGAGCTGCTGGACGGGCGTGTCAATACAGCCATTGCCCTTTACCAGATCAAGCAGGACAACCTGGGTGTGCTCAGTGGCGGCTTCGTCGAAGGGACCGATCGCGAGCGCGCTTACAAGGCGGTGTCCGGTGCCACCACGCGGGGTATCGACCTGGAAGTCTTCGGCGAGATCACGCCCGGCTGGAACGTCACTGCAAGTTACAGCCACAGCCTGACCAAGGATGCGGACCATGAGCGTATCAACACCATCGCCCCGGCGAACATGGTCAAACTGTGGACCACCTACCGCCTGCCGGGCGAGCTTGATCGCCTGACCGTGGGTGGCGGCATGAACTGGCAAAGCGGCCTGAGCCTGACTGATGCGCCGTGGCAGATTGGCCATACGGTCAAGGCGACCCAGGGCCAATACGCGGTGTTCAACCTGATGGCGCGTTATGACGTCACCCAGCACCTGACGGCGACCGTTAACGTGAACAACCTGTTCGACAAGAAATACCTCAGCGCGCTGGACCCGACCTTTTACACCGGGTTCTATGGCGAGCCGCGCAATGTGATGCTCAGTACCAAGTACAGTTTCTGAGCCTGCGCCTGGCAGGGCTGAGCGCCTGGCCGGCGCAAGTGCCGCCAGGCGTGTTCAGGCAGTAGCCATCTGGCTTTTGCCCAGCGCCGTGTTCACTGCCAGCCAGCCATTCACAGCGTCTTCCCCGGCTTCTGCGAACACCCGCTCCAGCAACTTCACCTGCTCGCGCCGCAGCATCTGCTCCAGGCGCGCGCCTTCCTCGGTCAGGGCCAGCAAGCGCTTGCGTTTGTCGGCCTCGCAGGCCGCACTCTCCACCAGGCGCATTTCCGTCAACTGGCGCATTGGCATGTTCAGCGCTTGCTTGCTGACCCCAAGCAAGGCCAGCAAGTCCTTCACGCTCAGGTTCGGATAGCGCGCGATGAAGAACACGATGCGTTGATGCACCCGGCCCAGGCCACGGCGTTCGAGCATTTCGTCGGCCTTGGCGGTGAACGCCTGGTAGCCGAAGAAAAAGGCCTCCATCGCCTGTTGCTGGGAGGCAGGGTTTTTAAGGTCAATCATATTGACTAATCCACGGGTAGCAGCGTAATTTCAGTCAAATAGTTTGACGTATTTTCCTTCTGCCTTGCTACCGGTGATCCCCATGGCTTTCTCTGAACGTGTCACGCGCCTCAAGAGTTCCCTGATCCGTGAAATCCTTGCCGCTGCCCAGCGCCCTGGGGTGATGTCGTTCGCTGGCGGTTTGCCGGCCGAAGCGATGTTGCCCAAGGTCGACTGGGCCGACATGCCGGTCAACATGGGCCAGTACGGCATGAGCGAGGGCGAGCCGGCCCTGCGCGAAGCACTGGCGGCCGAAGCACGGGCACTGGGGATTGACTGTCAGGCCAGCCAGGTGTTGGTGGTGAGTGGTTCGCAACAGGCCCTGGACCTTGCGGCCAAGCTGTACATCGACCAAGGCACGCAGATCATGCTCGAAGCGCCGACCTACCTGGCGGCGCTGCAGATCTTCCAGCTGTTTGGCGCCGATTGCCTGGCCTTGCCGATGCAGGCCGATGGCCCGGACCTGGCGCAACTGCGTGGGTGCCTGCAGCGCCATCGCCCGGCCTTCATTTACTTGATCCCGACGTTCCAGAACCCCTCGGGCCTGCGCTACAGCGAAGCCAAGCGCGACGCGGTGGCGGCCTTGCTGGATGAGTTCGGGGTGACGTTGATCGAGGACGAACCCTATCGCGAGCTGAGCTTCGATGGTGGCAGCGCCCAGCCGATCGTCAGCCGCTTGCGTAACGCCAGCTGGATATACACCGGTACGGTGTCCAAGACCTTGCTCCCCGGCCTGCGGGTGGGCTACCTGATCGCCAGCCCCGACCTGTTCCCGCATTTGTTGCGGCTCAAGCAGGCTGCCGACCTGCACACCAACCGGGTGGGGCAGTGGCAGGTGCTGCAGTGGCTGGGCAGCGACAAGCTGCAGCTGCACCTGAAGACCTTGCGCGACTACTACCGCACGCGCAGGGATGCGTTCCAGTTGGCGCTGGAAGCGCATTTTGCCGACCTGGCCGACTGGCACAAGCCGGATGGCGGGCTGTTCTTCTGGCTGACCCTGAAACAGCCACTGGATACCCGCACCCTATTGGCAGACGCATTGGCGGTGGACGTGGCATTTATGCCGGGTGAGCCATTTTTCCCTGAACCGGACCGGCATCACGGCCATCTGCGCCTGAATTTCAGCCACGTTGCCCCGGACCAGTTGGACGAAGGGCTCAGGCGTTTGGCGCAAGTGCTGCGCAATGCGCAGGCTGCACGGGTATGATGTTGCCAGCAAAACCGCACTGACAGGCCCCGTGGACTATGAACCGTCGTAAGAAGATCAAGCAGCTATTGGAGGCGCATGCCAAAAAGGCCAATGCCAAACTGGCGCCGCGCAAGCCCAAGTACATTTGCAAGGCTGACCGATTGAAAATGGAGGCCGAGGCGGCCGGGGACGTCGCCAAACCGGCTGACTGACGCAGACGGTGCAGGAGCGGCCTTGTGTCGCGATTGGGCCGCTCCTACAGGGGGGCGTCAGTTTCAGCGGCGGTAATAACGGTGTTCGTCGTAATGACGCTGGTGCATGGCCCGCTCATGGCGGCGCTCCCAGTCACGGCGCCGTTCCCAGTCGCGCCGACGCTCCCAATCCCGCCGGGCTTGTTCACGCCGCCACTGTTCGCGGCGCCAGTCGCTTCGGTGGTCGTGCCAGCGGTCGTCATCATGCGCCAGCAGCGTGGCCGGCTGTAGAACGGCCGCATTGGCCACCCTCGACCAGGGGTTGCCGGCTGGCTGCAGGGGTGATTGAACAGCAGGGGCCACGGCCTCGGCTGCTTTCATTTGTGTTGCCGATGCCGTGCCCACCGCCGCGAACGAGAACAGGCCGAGCAGCATCAACCTTGCGACATGCATTTTCATGAGCGAAGCCAACCTCTGATAACAATTGAGCCATCTGGCCAGCAGGTGGTCGGCGAACCTTTTTCGCGTCCCGCTACCTTTCTGTGCCTCCCACATAGACAGGCAATGGAGAAAAAGTTCGCTGCAGCAACAAGTTGTAGGACTTTTCCTGCAGCGGGTACTTACACAAACGCCCGCCCGCCACGTCGGCGATCTTCCTTCAACAACCCCTCCACCTTGCGCAAGGCCTGTCCCAGCACTGCTTGGTCTGGCGCTCCACCCAGCGAGAGGCGCACAGCTTCCGGTCCTTGCGGTGCCACGCTGAACGAATCCGCCCCTGCCACGCTCACCCCCACATCATCCAACGCATGGGTGAACCGCTCCTGTTGCCAGTGCGCGGGTAGTGGCAGCCATACGTGCAGCCCGGTGGGGTGCGCCTGGAACTCATGGCTCAGCAGCGTGCGTGCCAGGTGCTGGCGGGCGCGGGCTTCACGCTGGATTTCCTGTACCAACCCCTTGGCGGTGCCATCGCGAATCCATTGCTCGACCAGCGCCAGCAGCAGGGCGGAACAGCCCATGCTCGATGCACGCAGGCCGTTGAGCAGCCCTTGCCCGTCATCGCCACGCGGTGGCAGCACGAAGGCGGTGCGCAAGCTTGGCCACAGGCACTTGGACAGCGACGCCAGGTAGTACGTGTTGGCCCCCCCGGTCAGGCACGCGATGGGTGCCGGCGCGTCGTCGAGCAGATAGCGGTACGGGTCGTCCTCGATCAGCGTGATGCCGCGCTTGAGCAGCACCTCGGCAATCGCCTGGCGCCGGGCTACGGGCATGGTGTGCGCGGTAGGGTTGTGGAAGGTGGGGTTGAGGTACAGCAGGCGCGCACCGCTTTGCTGAAAAGCCTGTTCCAGGTGGTCGGGGCGCATGCCGTCGGCGTCACTGGCTACCTCGACAATGCGCAGCCCCAGTTGCCGGGCGGCCAACAGCAGGCCGGGGTAAGTCAGTGGGTCGCAAAGAATGGCGTCACCCGCGCGGGCATGGGCGCTGAGGATGGCGAAGATGGCCGCCTGCGACCCCGAGCACAGCGCCAGGCCGCGCATGTCCAGATCACCCAGTGCCGGTTCCAGCCAGCCCTGTGCGGCCTGCAGCAGCGAGCGGGTGGCCGGTTCGTCCTGGTAAAGCGACAGTGCTTCGATGCGGTTGCGCTGCAGCGCCTGTTCCAGCCCGGCGCTCACCAACTGAGCCATCGAGCCGTTGGCCGGCTGCGGCGGGATGTTCATGGTCAGGTCGATGCCTGCCAGGGTGGTTGTTTGTCGGGCACCCAGGATGAACGACCCGCGGCCACTGTAGGAAGCAATCAGGCCACGGTCGCGCGCTTCGGCGTAGGCGCGGGTCACCGTGGTCAGGTCGACGCCCAGGTGCGCAGCCAGTGCACGTTGCGGCGGAATTTGCTCGCCATCCTGCAAGACTCCAGATTGTATGGATTCTGCAAGCATATCTGCAATCTGTATGTATCTTGGGCCTGACTTCGGCTTGAAAGGCTTTGTCCAGCGCATTTGCGCCGCTTCTTCTGGCGCTCCGGCAACAGGCATAGATCTTCCTCTCGGTTGTAAGTCCATACGCATAGGCATATCATGGCATACAGTTGTTAACAAATCCATACAATATGGAAAGCGTATGGTTTATTTGATGTGCACCGGAACGGCGCGGCAGGGTTGCAACGATAAGCGCTTCCGGGCTGCCAGTCATGGAGATGTTCGATGAATGACTGTCATCTGATCTGCGCCAACCGCCTCGACGATGGGGCTGTGGTCTGGCTTGATGCCGGGCATGAGTGGGTAGAGACACTGCAACAAGCCGGCACCTTCGATGCGCAGGCGCTGGTATCGGCAACCCTCGCTGCCGAGGCTGCCGTGCTGGCCAACCAGGTCGTGGCACCGACGCCTTGTGAGGCCTGGCTGGTCGATGGCCGGCCAGAGCCGAAAAGCCTGCGTGAACGGTTGCGCGCCCGTGGCCCTTCGGTACGCAGCGACCTTGGCAAGCAGGCTGCGGGCACACCGCCAAGCAGCATTGCACGCATGCGCCCGGTGTTGCCGGTCGAGGCGGGGCAGGCAGGGGTGTATCGCTACGACCGCTTCGAGCGTGAGTTCCTCAAGGACCGCGCCCGCCAGTTCGAGCAGCAGGTTGCCCGTCGCCTGAGTGGCGAGCTGGATGAAGAGGCGTTCAAGGTCTACCGGCTGATGAACGGCCTGTACCTGCAACTGCACGGCTACATGCTGCGTGTGGCGATCCCCTACGGCACCTTGAGCGCGCTGCAACTGCGCCAGCTGGCCTATGTGGCGCATACCTACGACAAGGGCTACGGCCACCTCACCACCCGGCAGAACATCCAGTTCAACTGGCCGCGCCTGGCCGATACGCCGGAGATACTGTCGGTGCTGGCCGATGCCGACCTGCATTGCATCCAGACCAGCGGCAACTGCATCCGCAACGTCACCACCGACCATTTTGCCGGCGCCGCCGAGGATGAAGTGCTCGACCCTCGGGTACATGCCGAGATCCTCCGCCAGTGGTCCACCGAGCATCCGGAATTTACCTACCTGCCACGCAAGTTCAAGATCGCCATCACCGGCAGCCCCAAGGACCGCGCGGCCGTGCGCTTCCATGACATTGGCATCCTGGCGCAACGCAACGCGCAGGGTGAAGTCGGCTTCCAGGTGTATGCCGGCGGTGGCCTTGGGCGTACCCCGATAGTTGGCACCCGCGTGCGCGAATGGTTGCCGGAGCGCGAACTGCTGCGTTACGTCGAGGCCATCTTGCGGGTGTACAACGCCCTGGGACGGCGCGACAACCTGTACAAGGCACGTATCAAGATTCTGGTGCGTGAGCTCAAGCCTGGGCGTTTCATCGAAATGATCGAGGAGGAGTTCGCCAGCCTGCCGGCCGACCACCAGTACTTGGAGCCGGCCATCGTTCAGGGCATTCATGCCCGCTTCGTGCAGCCCGCCTTCGAGGCGTTGCCCGGCCTGTGTGACAGCTTTCTGCGCGCACGGGCGGACGACAACGCGTTCGCCAGCTGGGTACGGACCAACACTCACCCGCACAAGAAACGTGGCTACATCAGCGCGGTCATTTCGCTGAAACCACCCGGCGGTATCCCCGGCGACATCAGTGCCGAGGAAATGCTCGCCCTGGCCGACCTGGCCGAGGCCTACTCGCTGAACGAGATTCGCGTCTCCCACGAGCAGAACGTGGTGCTGCCGCACATTCGCCTGGTGGATCTGTACAGCGTGTGGCAGGCCTTGCGCCAGGCCGGGCTGGCAACCAGCAACATTGGCTTGTTGTCCGACACCATCGCCTGCCCAGGCATGGACTACTGCAGCCTCGCCACCGCCCGCTCGGTGCCGGTCGCCCAGCGCATCGCGCAGCGTTTCGACGCGGCCCGGCAACAGGACATCGGCGAACTCAAGCTCAACGTCTCCGGCTGCATCAATGCCTGTGCCCACCACCACGTGGCGCACATCGGCATCCTCGGCCTGGACAAGGCCGGCCATGAAAACTACCAGATCACCCTGGGCGGCAGCGCCGAAGAGGACGCGGCGGTCGGGACCATCCTGGGCCGCTCGGTGCCCTTCGAGGAGGTGCCCGACATCGTCGAGGCGATCGTTGCCATCTACCTGCAATTGCGTGAAGACGACGAGCGCTTCCTCGACACCTACCGCCGTGTCGGTATCGAGCCGTTCAAGGAGGTGCTGCGTGATGCTCGTTGACCATGAGGGCCAGGTTCAGACCGATAACTGGCGTTATCCGAGCAGCGACGCGCTGCCGACCTTTGCTGCGCGTACGGTGCTGCAGCCGCAGCAGTGGGACGACTACCACATGCGTTTTGGCCAGCCAGCCGAGGGCCTGTGGCTGGCCGCCGACCAGGACCCGGCGCAGGTGCGGGCACTGCTCGGCCAGCTGACATTGATCGTGATCGAGTTCGCCAAGTCACGCGATGGCCGTGGTTTCACCCTGGCCAGGCTACTGCGCGAGCGGCACGGTTTTACCGGTGACCTGCGCGCCGCCGGGCCATTGCTGCCGGACCAGTTCGCCATGCTGCTGCAGTGCGGTTTCACCAGCGCACTGGTTTCGCCCAGCGTGCCGGCGCAGCGCTGGCACGCTGCCGCAGCCAGCCATCGGCAGGCCCGCCCACGCACTTTGCTGCAACGTCTTTCACAACGGAGCGAGGCATAGCCATGTTCAGCCTTACAGCCTTGGAGCTGGCCCGTATACAGTTTGGTTTCACCATTACCTTCCACATCATTTTCCCGGCCATCACCATTGGCCTGGCAGCATTCCTGGCGGTACTGGAAGGCCTGTGGTTGTGGAAAAAAGATAACGCCTACCTCGACCTGTACCACTTCTGGTCGAAGATCTTCGCCGTCAACTTCGCCATGGGCGTGGTCTCCGGGCTGGTCATGGCCTACCAGTTCGGCACCAACTGGAGCTTCTACTCGCAGTTCGCCGGCAGCATCACCGGCCCCTTGCTGACCTACGAGGTGCTGACGGCCTTCTTCCTTGAAGCGGGTTTCCTGGGCGTGATGCTGTTCGGCTGGCACAAGGTCGGCCGTGGCCTGCACTTTTTCGCCACTGTCATGGTGGCTGTGGGCACGATGATTTCTGCCACCTGGATCCTGGCGTCCAACAGCTGGATGCAAACGCCCCAGGGGCACGAAGTGATCAATGGCGTGGTGGTGCCGGTGGACTGGTTTGCCATCATCTTCAACCCATCGTTCCCGTACCGCCTGGCGCACATGGTGACGGCGGCAATGCTGTCGACCGCGCTGTTCGTCGGCGCCTCGGCGGCCTGGCACCTGTTGCGTGGCAACCGTACCCCGGCGGTGCGGCGGATGTTCTCGATGGCATTGTGGATGCTGCTGTTCACTGCGCCGCTGCAGGTGCTGATCGGTGACATGCACGGCTTGAACACGCTCAAGTACCAGCCGGCGAAGGTCGCTGCGATGGAGGGGCACTGGAGCAATACACCGGGCCAGGGCGTGCCGCTGATCCTGTTCGGCATCCCGGACATGGAAGCTGAAACCACCCGCTACAAGGTTGAAATCCCCAACCTGGCCAGCCTGATCCTGACCCACAGCCTGCACGGGCAGATCCCAGGCTTGAAAGACTTCGCCAAAGAAGACCGGCCCAATTCGACCATTGTGTTCTGGTGCTTCCGGGTCATGGTCGGCCTGGGCATGCTGATGGTTGTGCTGGGCCTGTATGGCGCCTGGCTGCGCTGGCGCGGGCGGCTATACACCTCACGGGGGCTGGCGCGGTTTGCCTTGTGGATGGGGCCTTCGGGCCTGGTGGCCCTGCTGGCCGGCTGGTATGTCACCGAAATTGGCCGCCAGCCGTGGGTGGTGTACGGCCTGATGCGCACCAAGGATGCGGTCTCCGACCATTCGGCGCTGACCTTGTCGGTGGGCCTGGTGGTGCTGGTGGTGATGTACATCGGGGTATTCGGCACAGGTGTCGTCTACATGCTGCGCCTGGTGCGCAAGGGGCCGGAGGTACACGACGACCACCAACAGCCGGTGACCGCCAACCAGCGGCCGGCCCGCCCGTTGTCGGCGGTGGACGAGCCGCTGTATCCGCATTCACCCAACCACATTGACTGACCGGAGACGCTGTCATGGGTATTGATCTTCCGCTGATCTGGTTCCTGATCATCGGCTTTGGCGTGATGATGTACGTCATCATGGACGGTTTCGACCTGGGTATCGGCATCCTGTTCCCGTTCATCACCGACCGCGAGCAGCGCGACACCATGGTCAACACCGTGGCGCCGGTGTGGGACGGCAACGAAACCTGGCTGGTGCTGGGTGGGGCAGGGTTGATGGCGGCCTTCCCCAAGGTGTATGCCATTTTGCTCAGCGCGCTGTACATTCCGGCGCTCGGCCTGCTGGCTGGGTTGATCTGGCGTGGGGTGTCGTTCGAGTTTCGCTTCAAGGCCGATGAGGCGCACAAACCGTTCTGGGACCGGGCCTTCATGGCCGGGTCGTACGCTGCGGCGTTCTTCCAGGGGGTGATGCTGGGGGCGTTCATCGAGGGGCACTCGATCGTCGACGGGGTGGCCACCAATGGCCTGATGAGCTGGCTTACGCCGTTCAACGTGTTCTGCGGGGTTGGGGTGGTGGTGGCCTATGCGCTGCTGGGCGCCACCTGGCTGGTACTGAAGACCGAAGGCCGGCTACAGGCAAGCATCATTCGAGCCTGTACACCGATCACCCTGGCGACGGTGGCGGCCATGCTGATTGTCAGCATCTGGACCCCGCTGACGCATCCGGCGATCTTCGAACGTTGGTTCAGCCTGCCCAACTTCTGGTTCTTCCTGCCGGTACCGGTGCTGGTGCTGGTGGCCACCTGGGCGATTCTCAAATCGCTGCGTGGCGCACCCCATGCCGGGCCTTTCGTCTGGTCGCTGCTGCTGGTGTTCCTCGGTTTCACCGGGTTGGTGATCAGCATCTGGCCTTACGTACTCCCGCCCAGCCTGACCATCTGGGAGGCGGCGGCGCCACCGCAGAGCCTGGGCTTCGCCCTGGTCGGGGCGCTGCTGATCATCCCATTCATCCTGGGGTATTCGGCCTGGTCGTATTATGTGTTCCGCGGCAAGGTGAAGGACGGCGAGGCCTATCATTGAGCCGTCGCGGGTAAACCCACCTCCCACACGGCTAGCGATCCTGCGCGAACACCTCGCGCAGGTGTGCCCGATAACTGTCGAACGCAGCAATCACCCCTGTCACTACCTCTGCTTCTTCTTGCTCACCCAGCACCAGGGCATCCAGCCTGGCAACAAACGCGCGCCAATGCAGCGCCCGGCCATCCGGGTGCGCTGCCAGGTGGCGGGCGCCCTGGTCACCGTCCAGCCCCAGGCGCTGGGTGTGCTTGAACAGGAACGCTGCCCCCAGGTTCGACCCTTCACTGCAATACAGCCAACCCAGGGCCTGGGCCGGGCTGGCACGTATTTGTCGAGGGGGCGTTGGCAGCGGCAGGCCCAAATCGAGCAGGTCGTCCTCGACCGCCGCAAAACGCGACAGCTCAACTAACCCGGGCAGGCGCTGGTTGAGCTGTTCATCCTGATACAGCGCCAGCAGGCTGCCATGAAAGCGGTGCTGCACCTGCAGAAAGCGGCCATACCGCTCGCGGTTTTCAAAAGGCCGCGCCGCCATCACCATTTGATCGACACTGTCATGGTCCCGGCTGCTGGCGGCCTTGAGGCGTTTGCAGCGGCTTGGCTCCGTAAGGGGGGAGAGGGCAGCGGTCATTGGCGTATCCGTGGCAACAGGGCAGTGCCTCCATCATGCTTGCCTTCCCAGGTACGCAGCAAGTATCACCTCGTTCACCAATCCCGCCCTTGGCCCAATAATTCCAGCGCATGCTGGCGCAACTCCAGCAACCGTGGGTCATCTCGATGCCGCGGGTAACCCCGCTCGACCTTCAGCTCGGCCAGCACCCGCGCTGGCCGTGGCGAAAACACCAGCACCCGGTCACACAGCAACAGCGCCTCTTCGACATCATGGGTCACCAGCAACGAACTGTAGCCTTGCTGCTGCCACAGGCGGATCAGCTCGCCCTGCATGGCAATGCGGGTCAGCGAGTCGAGCTTGCCCAGTGGCTCATCGAGCAGCAGCAGCCGAGGTTCGTTGATCAGCGCTCGGGCCAATGCCACACGCTGGGCCATACCGCCCGAC
Source organism: Pseudomonas sp. NBRC 111132 (assembly GCF_001320565.1). Lineage (NCBI taxonomy): Bacteria > Pseudomonadati > Pseudomonadota > Gammaproteobacteria > Pseudomonadales > Pseudomonadaceae > Pseudomonas > Pseudomonas sp. NBRC 111132. The sequence continues at coordinate 2,120 of NZ_BCBI01000015.1, read as the reverse complement.
AACTGGCGCGGGTAGGCATCACGAAACTGCAGCAGGCCGACCTTGTGCAAGGTCTCGTCCACCCGATGGCGCTGGGCCTTCAGCTGGCCACGGGCTTGCAGGCCGAGGGCGACGTTGTCCCACACGCTGCGCCATGGGTACAGCGTCGGGTCCTGGAACACCAGCACGCGCGAGTGGTGTGGGGCAACAATGGCCTGGCCGTCCGCCAGCAAGCTACCACTTTGCGTTGTTTCCAGCCCGGCAACCAGGCGCAGCAGGGTGGACTTGCCGCAACCGGACGGGCCAAGCAGCGCCACGCTCTCACCAGGCGCCAACTGCAGGTCGACCTTGTCCAGTACGGGCAGGCGCTCACTGCCCAAATCAAAGGCGTGGCTCAGCCCACGGATATCCAGCGCCATGCCGGTGTCCTGGGCCAGCACCGCTTGTACGCCACTCACCATTTCACTGCTCCCTTTTGCCAGGCCAGCACCCGGTCACGCACCAGGAACAACAGCGTGATCAGCCCCGAGCACAGCAATGCCATCACCAGCAGCGCTGCATACATGTTGGCGTAGGCAGCCCAGCCCTGCGCCCATTGCAGGTACCAGCCAAGGCCGGCCTTGACCCCCATCATTTCGGCCACCACCAGCACCGAGAACGAAGCCCCCAGGCCCATGAACAGGCCGACGAACACATGGGGCAGGGCAGCGGGGATCGCTACCCGCCAGACCAGGAAGCGCCCGCTGGCACCCAGGGTGCGCGCCACTTCGTAATAGGCCTTGTCAACGCTGGCCACCCCGGACCAGGTCAGCACCGTGACCGGGAACCAGGTGGCCAGGGCTATCAGGAACACGCTGGCGCTCCAGCTGGAAGGGAAGAAGAAAAAGCAGATTGGCAGCAGCGCCGTGGACGGCACCGGCCCGAGGATGCGCAGCACCGGGTGTACCCAGTAGCCGATCCGGTGCGACCAGCCAATCGCCACGCCGGCGATGAAACCGGCCGCACCGCCGATGACTACACCGTTGAGCAGCAGCCACAGCGAATGCAGCAGGCTTTCGCCAAGCCGCGACCAGTCATCGACGAACACTTCGATCAGCGCCTGGGGCGGCGCGAAAAACGGTACCGGCAGCAATACCACCTTGGCTGTGACCAGCAGCCACAGGCCAAGCAACAAGGGCAAGGCGACCAGCCACGCAGCGGCCGGCCGCAACCGAGCGACGCTGCGGGTAAACACCCCCGGCAACAGTGCGAGCAGCGCCAGCAGCCCGCCGGCCACTGCGCCCGCCAAGGCCAGTTCGCGGGTGAATGGCCAAGGTTTGCCACCGTCCGGGTAGAACTGGGTGAACAGCGCGAAGGCGACCCAAGCCAGTGCCGCAAGCAGGCCGCCACGCCATACGGCGATGGCGGGTGCTTTGGCGGTTCGGCTTTGCTCAAGCGAATACGTTGGCATGGATGCTCTCCGCGAATTCCAGCGGGTCGGTGCGTGGGCGCAATACCTCGATGTTCTTCAGGTCACGGGCGTACACGGCAATTTCCTTCACGAAGGTGTTACCCACCGAGTAATAACCGTGGGTGTGTTCGGTGAGGATGGCGCGTACTTCTTCCTTGGAGGTGTTGATGGCGAACTTGAGGAATTCTTCGGCCACCGCGTCGGGGTTACGCGATGCCCACGCATGGGCCTGCAGAATCGAGTGAGTGATGGCGGCAGCGACCGGGGTGTCATTGCGCGCCAGCTGGCCGCTGACGCCGACCACGCAGCAGCTCATGTTGGCGTATTCCTCGACCATATTGGTCGCCAGCTCGCGGAACCCTGGCTGCTGCTTGACCCGGTACATGAGTGGGTCCGAACCGCTGGCAGCCTGGATCTCGCCCTTTTGCAGGGCAACGCTGAGCAGATCGATGGGGTAGACCCGCCAGGTCACGTCGCGCACCGGGTCGACGCCATGGCGCTTGAGCATCAGCGAGAAGAAGTTCTTGTCCGCTGCCGCCATGTCGGTGACGCCGATGGTGGTGCCTTTCAAGGCCGCGAAGTCCTGCGGGCCGCCGTCCAGGGTCAACAGACGCAGGCAGCCGCCATGGGTGCCGGCGGTCAGTTTGACATCGAAGCCCTGTTCCAGCGCTTTCAGCCAGCGCAGTGCCAT